>JBCCZH010000315.1:0-4032 GCA_039188075.1 Pseudomonadota bacterium | reverse complement strand
GATCGAGCGCCGTATTTGATGTCTGGCATGTCAGCTGATCTATTTTCAGATGGCATGGCGGATGGGGCCTATAATGCGGAGCGCATTCGCAATGGCTTGTCGCCGCTCTGGGACAAGGAGATGGAGCGCGGGTTCAGGCGCGAGGACTAGATTTGTTTTCGAACGCTTGGCTTAGCTGCCAGTCTTGGCCGCTGTATACTGGCGCAAGGCTGCCAATGCCTTGCTTTGATCGGCTTCGGGCACATTGGCCCAGGCTTCCAGCATATCTGTGGTCAGATCGCCAGGGCCATGATCCAACAGAAATCCAGGCGAGACGCCAAGATGCGGTGCAAATCGATGCAGCCACGCAGCTGACAGCCCGCGTTGTCCATTCTCCAGCAGCGATATGACCGCAGCTGTCGTTCCCACGCGCTCGGCGAGCTCCTCTTGCGTAAGGTTTCGAAATTCACGCCAGGCTCTCAAATTATTCTGGAGATTCGTTTTGGTCATGGAGCTCAGGATCCGTCTTCCCGGACAGGGATTGAAACAACTTTCTCGGGATCGGGTTGTGGATTGAGGACGTCTTCTATCGCCCGCCCGAGTTCAGCATAGCTGTCCAACGCGACATCAATCGGCTGGACGAAGGTCTGCCCATATTCGATCTCGCCCGTATTCCTGTTGATCCGACGCCTTTGACCGATCACGGTTTGTCCTGGACCCGCCCGAAACTCGACATGGATTTCCAGCCACACTTCGCCTTCAGCATCATCGCGCTTACGGGTTCCGGTGCGGGGCCGAAAATAGGTCAGTTTGGAAGCGACCTCATCATGGGCCTTGTACAGCGCAAATCCCTGATTGGCCGTTTCGTAAAATACTTGCTTGTTCCATTGCGATGACTCGCGCGGATCCAATGGATTGTATACGATCACATCATCTTCCAATCCGGTCGTTTCATACAGGTTCAAGCCAAGCGTGAAGGCGTGAAAGAAGACGGCGCGTGAATTACTGATTTGCAGGTTCGGACGTTCGATCGAATCATAGACGATGTCATCGCCTTCGAGACTTAGTTTTGGGACTGACTTGACGCGATGCCCAATCTCGAACCCAAGGCTCTGGGTACCCAGAACAACTTGCGGCAAATTTCTGATATGCACTCGCATCTGAACCCCACCGAGACTCACGCTCGAAACGAATACTGAAATCTTAGCATGTGCAGAAGCCCGGTCAAATCTGGCTGTTTGGAGGCGCGTCCGCTAAAGCGCTTCGGAATTTGCCATCGCATGCGACTTGAGGATGTCCAGCAGCGCGTCTTGCGACGCATAAGGCACGAACAGGTCGCCGGACTTGGCGAAGACAATTGGCAGCCCCAGGCGCTTGGCCTCTGCCGTGATCGCACTTTTCCAATTCGCCGTTGTCTCGTGGCCGGAAAGAATGATGGCATTGGACGCGCTGGTAATCTCGGGATCCCAGCGTGTGTCCTCGATCAACGCGTTTTGCAGATCATAATAGAAGGTCTCCGGCGTGATATTCTGCAACATGCGCCCGGATTCTCGAAAGTCTTCGAGATTGCGGGAGACATATTGCTGGTCACCTGCGCTCTTTTGCGCGAATTGCCGATAGAACCAGATCGGATCGCGCCGCAAGACCGCTTTCAATCCCCGCACAGCAATCTTCAGCCCGCTCCGCGATAGCAGCGTCTGTCGGATCATTCGTTTCAGCCAGGGCGGTTTGATGACATCCCAAATGGCGGGATGGAATAGGGGGTTTGAGTAGATCGTAAATTGAATTTCCGGGTTGAGTTGCGTAAGGCGATAACAGATCGAATTCGATGAGCCCAATCCGAGCAGGGCTACATCCCTGAGCTCAAGACTATTGATCAACAAGCTGAACAGCGCCGTCTCTGAAGCGATCGCCGAGCGATTCTTCACCTGATTTCGCTCCAGCAGCGCGGGCGGCAAGCCCGGAATATTGCCAAATCCGGGGCGGCGGCAGAAAATAACCTGATACCCGGCCGCCCACATCTTTTCGCAAAATCCGAAAGAGGGTGGAATCGGAAAATCAATGGAGTTGATGATTAGCAAAGTCGGTCGATCTGCCAGCTCTTCGCGATGAATCATCAGCTCCATCTCGATCGATGTATCGGCGAGCTTGTATGGACGCAGACGACGCGGGTCTGACGGCTTCTCCGGCCAGTCACCTTCTGAAACTGTTGCGTTCACCCCATGCATAAGGCGCGAACCTAACGGGCGTGTGGTGTACTGTCTATTTTGGTTTTGCAACATTGTGCCGACGAAGTGTCGATCGTTTGCGCTAGTTTACAATCGCCTGTTCAAGCGTTTGCTTGGCCAGTTCCAGTTCTTGCATCAATTGGCGGTCAGGCTTAGCCGGCTTTGTCTCATCGGTCATTAAGGCTTTTTCGACAGCCGATAACCAGGCCTGGCAGTGCGCCAGATCCTTCTCGCTGCCCTTCCAGATTGGCTTTCCCTTATCCCCTTTTGAAAACAATTCCGTGGTCCTCCTGACCAAATTGTTGCACATTGCAATAAAATATCAAGCGCGAAGTCTCTATGACCCATGCCCGTCCCGGGTTACAGACAAATTGGCGGCACGCGCTCCAACTCGTCATGATCGATCCCGACATCTTCCCGAATGAATTCGATCAGCGGGACGATGGGGCGGGCAAATCCGACCCGTCCATCCTCGCTCAGGCGATTGGCATCGACGCCTTGATGAATGGCAATGACCTTGCCGCTATCGAGATCAAAGACCGGGGCCCCAAAAGCGCCTTTCAGGGTCGCATGGCGATAGGTGACACCTTCGCTATTGGCGACATCGAGACCGCTGGTCACCAGCAGCGTCAGTTCTTCCTGGCCGCCCTCATTGGCAGTCAGGCCGTCAATCCCGAACAAGGCAAAGCGACCGCCACCCGATGGCCCCCACGGGTCGCGTTGGCAGTCAAAATCGCCGGGCTGCAAGGGCCGGGTGCCGAATGGCGCTTCGCCTTGCAAGGCGAAGACTTTGAAGACCGGTTCCGCTGCCAGTTCCAGAGGCGTGCGCCAAACCGGTTCCGGGTTAAGAAGCAAGGGCTCGGCGTCGCGCAAAGTCGGGAATGTCGCTGTGATAGCGTCCGATGGACTCTCGCTAATATCTGACGCGGTCGCGCCAGTTGGCATCTGCTCTTCCGGCGTTAGATATCTTTGCTCCAGAATGTTGTGATCAATTGTCTCGTCATCCAGATTGCTTGTCAGCGATAAATCATCTTGCGATTCTGCAGTCTGATCGAGATTTTCCAGAACCTCTGCCCCACCCGGCTCTCGAGGGGCAACAAAGGCGCGCGAAAATTGCCGGCCTTCGAACGCCGCCGCCCCCTCAGCTCCGAGCGCATCAGTTGCCGCAAGGAACTCATCTAACTGACGGTCCTCTTCGATCAGTTCCGCCTCGCTTTGAAAGCGTGGCGTGAGGACATAGGGCGTGCCCGCCCAGTCGGGATGAATGACGGCACCGTCGATCAGAATCCCCGTTACAATCTGTCCCCCTTGCTGCAGCCGAACCACGGCGCCCGCAAAATTGGCGGCAACGGGAAACCAGCCGCCTTTGGTCTCGAACGCATCACGGCCCGTGGACGGCGCGCGCAGGGCAATATCTGAGGACAATCGAATATAGGCGCCCTGTAATTCATCATTGGTTTCCGTCAGCAATTCATAGGCTTCGACGGCAAAATCCTTGGCCTCTTCAGCCTGCTGCCATTGCAGGGCGGAGAAACCGGCCAGGCCCGCCATGGCAATGGCGACCGTCGAGACCCCGAACAGCAATCCCCGTCGCCGATTGCGCGCGGCGCGATCCGCCGCGTCCGCGGCGGCCTTGCTGGACGAAATGAAATCGATCTGATCGTCAGACAGTTCTGGTGCACCATGTGGCCGACTGGCCATCCAGGTGGCCGCAGCCTCTACTTCGTCGCCGCGCAGTAATTGGGCATCGGTTCGCCCTCGCGCGTCCCAACGCCGGGCCAGAGCGCCCAGTCTTGTATGTTCGCGAATCCATTCGTGATCGACG
>JBCCZH010000314.1:0-4057 GCA_039188075.1 Pseudomonadota bacterium | reverse complement strand
GCTGACACTTCTGAGCCAGCCTGTGTAAAGCGGAAGATATTGTCGACGAAGAACAGAACGTCCTTGCCTTCAACATCGCGGAAATACTCAGCTTGTGCGAGACCGGTCAGAGCCACACGCGCACGGGCACCTGGAGGCTCGTTCATCTGGCCATAGACCAGCGTCGCGCGGCTTTCGCCTTCAAGATCGATCACGTTGGCGTCCTGCATCTCGTAATAGAGATCATTGCCTTCACGGGTCCGCTCGCCAACGCCCGCAAACACGGAATAGCCGCCGAACAGTTTCGCGATATTGTTGATCAGTTCCTGAATCAGAACCGTCTTGCCAACGCCGGCACCGCCGAACAGACCAATCTTACCACCCTTGGTGTAAGGGCAGAGCAGGTCGATCACCTTGATCCCGGTGACCAGAACCTCAGCTTCGGTTGACTGGTCGACAAAGTCCGGGGCAGGGGCGTGGATCGGGGCGCGCAGGTCGGTTTCGACCGGGCCGCGCTCGTCAATTGGCTCACCGACAACATTCATGATGCGGCCAAGTGTGGCCGGGCCAACCGGCACCTGAATGGGCTCGCCCATATCAGCGACAGGCTGGCCGCGGACGAGACCTTCAGTCGAGTCCATGGCGATGGTGCGGACACCATTCTCGCCCAGGTGCTGAGCCACCTCAAGCACGAGGCGGTTGCCATTATTCTCACATTCCAGGGCGTTGAGAATGTCGGGAAGGGCGCCGTCGAACTCTACGTCGACAACCGCGCCGATAACCTGGCTCACGCGGCCAGTTGCTTTAGAAATGTCCATCGAGGCGTCTCCTTAGGAGCGGGTTTGTAGGTTTAAATCGGGTGAGGGTGTGCGGATTGGAATGCGTCATTTAGAGCGCCTCCGCACCAGAGATGATCTCGATCAGCTCTTTTGTAATCTGGGCCTGACGTGCGCGGTTATATTGCAGCGTGAGGCTATCAATCAGTTCGCCGGCATTGCGCGTCGCATTGTCCATGGCGGTCATTGAGGCGGCTTGCTCGCCGGCTGCGTTTTCCAGCATGGCGGACAGGATCTGAGTGTTCAGATAGCGCGGCAGCAGGGCTTCGAGGATTTCGGGCTCTGATGGCTCATAGGCGTAGATGGCGCCGCCAAGGTCGATCGTTTCGGCATCGTCCGGGGCTTCTGCCGGGATCAGCTGCTTGGCGACCGGGGTCTGGGTCAGAACGTTCTTGAATTCGGAGAAGATCAGCGTCGCAACGTCAAACTCGCCATTTTCGAAGCGCTGGGTCAGGTCATGTCCCAGGCCAATCGCGAAAGGCGTGAACTTGTCCTTGGCTTCTGACAGGTCGACATGGTCGATAAACATGTCCGCATAAGCGTGTTTCAGAACTTCGCGGCCTTTCTTGCCGACCGTGATGATTTTCACAGTCTTGCCGTCGGCTTTCAGTTCCTCAATCTTCAGGCGCGCGGCTTTGGCCGTATTGGCATTAAAGCCACCGCACAGGCCGCGTTCCGCCGTCATGACGACCAGCAGATGCACTTTGTCATCGCCAGAGCCAGCCAGCAGTTTCGGGCCGCCCGACCCGTCGCCCATGGACGCGGTCAGGTTGGCGACCACATTGGCCATGCGGCTGGCATAAGGCTTGGACGCCTCAGCCGCTTCCTGCGCCCGGCGCAGTTTCGCCGCGGCGACCATTTGCTTCGCCTTGGTGATCTTCTGTGTGGACTTCACACTTCCGATCCGATTTTTGAGTTCCTTAAGGCCAGACATCGGGTCAGTGGCTCCTGGTCGTGCGGTTCAACTTACCCGAAGGTCTTTCCAAAGGCTTCCAGCGCATCCTTGATGCCGCTTTCAACACCTTCAGACAGGGCTTTCTCGTCACGGATCTGCTTCAGCAGGTCTTTCTTGTCATTGCGGAGGAAAGACAGAAGCTCAGCTTCGTAACGGGTCACGTCCTTGGTCGGGACATCGTCCAGGTAGCCCCGTGTACCAGCATAGATCACACAGACCTGCTCTTCCATCAGAAGCGGGCTGTACTGCGGCTGCTTGAGCAGCTCCGTCAGCCGCTCACCACGGTTGAGCAGTTGTTGCGTTGCCGCATCCAGATCAGAGCCGAACTTCGCAAAGGCCGCCATTTCGCGGTATTGCGCGAGCTCACCCTTCATAGAGCCAGCCACTTTCTTCATCGCTTTCGTTTGAGCCGCAGAGCCCACACGAGACACGGAGAGACCCACATTCACGGCAGGACGGATGCCCTGATAGAAGAGGTCGGTTTCGAGGAAGATCTGACCGTCGGTGATCGAAATCACATTGGTCGGGATATAGGCCGAAACGTCGTTCGCTTGCGTTTCAATGATCGGCAGAGCGGTCAAAGAGCCGGCGCCATTGTCTTCATTCATCTTCGCCGCACGCTCGAGCAGTCGGGAGTGAAGATAGAACACGTCACCTGGATAGGCTTCGCGGCCGGGTGGGCGGCGCAGCAGCAGAGACATCTGACGGTATGCGACAGCTTGCTTGGAAAGGTCATCATAGATGATCAGCGCGTGCATGCCATTGTCGCGGAAATATTCACCAATCGTACAACCGGTGAACGGTGCGAGATACTGAAGCGGGGCCGGCTCAGAGGCGGTCGCAGACACAACCACGGTGTAATCCAGGGCGCCGCGCTCTTCGAGCGTCTTCACAACCTGCGCAACGGTTGAGCGCTTCTGGCCAACCGCGACATAGATACAGAACAGCTTTTCGCTATCGTCTTTCGCCGCAGCGTTGGTTTCTTTCTGGTTCAGAATGGTGTCGACACAGACCGCGGTCTTACCGGTCTGACGGTCACCAATCACAAGTTCCCGCTGGCCACGACCCACAGGGATCATGCCGTCAATGGCCTTGATGCCGGTCATCATGGGCTCGTGCACAGATTTACGTGGGATGATGCCTGGGGCTTTCACGTCCACACGGTTCCGGCTGGCGACGTCTTCGATCGGGCCTTTGCCATCGATCGGGTTGCCGAGCGGATCGACCACGCGGCCAAGCAGTCCTTTACCAACAGGCGCCGCCACAATCTCGTCGAGACGCTTAACCGTGTCGCCTTCCTTAATGCCGCGGTCATCCCCGAAGATAACCACACCGACATTGTCGCTTTCGAGGTTCAGCGCCATGCCTTTAATGCCGCCGTCAAACTCGACCATCTCACCGGCCTGAACATTGTCGAGGCCATAGACGCGGGCAATACCGTCGCCCACTGAGAGAACCTGACCAACGTCGGAGACTTCAGCCTCGACGCCAAAATTTTCGATCTGCGACTTAAGAATGCCGGAGATTTCTGCTGCGCTAATAGACATGAGGCGTCTTACGCTCCCTTCATGGCGGTGTTCATACGATCCAGTTTGGCGGCGACGCTGGCATCGATCAGAGTTGATCCGATACGCAGCTGAATGCCACCGACGAGGGCCGGGTCGACCTCCGTCTCTAATTCAACGTCGCTGCCGACCGCCTTGGCGAGCACTTGCTCAAGCCGGGCGCGTTGGTCAGCGCTCATATCATTCGCGGTCCGGGCAACGGCACGTTTGACGCCGCGCTCTTTCGCATAGAGTTCGTCAAAATGCTTTGCCGCGCCCACCAGGTCACCAGCGCGGCCATTTTGCGCCATCGTGCCGATAAAGCCAGTGGCCGTCTTGGACAGGCCCGCTTTCTCTGCGACGGCGACCAAAGCCTTTACCTTGTCCTCGCGCGCGAAAGCCGGGCTTTCGAGCAAGCGGGTCAGGTCTTCGCTGTCAGCGGCGAGGGATTCGACGGTTTTCAGGTCACCTGCAATCGCTGCCAGCTCCCCTTTTTCTTTTGCGAGATCAAACAGCGCGCCGGCATAGCGGCGGGCGGCTTCACTGGCAGTGGTTGCGGATGCTGCGGCCAAGGCGTCGTCCGTTAGCTGTAGGGCAAGAGCGCCCCGGGTCTGAACCAATAGGAATCAGGGTGTGGTCACACCCAAGTCCTGAAACTTGAGCGGGCACCTAGCACCTTGTTTGGACACTGACAACACATCGGATCAGCCCAACCTGCGACTCATTCGCGCGGTCGCAGGGTC
>JBCCZH010000313.1:0-4084 GCA_039188075.1 Pseudomonadota bacterium | reverse complement strand
CGATTCGTGTCCGTCGGAAGCCCTTGCGAAAGCGGTGATAAAGCGTTCGTTTGCATGCCGAGCAACTTAGGATGATTTGAACGGCTAGAAATTCTCGTTCCGTCTCAAACTTGGGCTAAATCCAAGTAAATGATGCCCTCAATTTCAAAAATAAAAATATCGAGATCAGTTTTTTGAGACGTGGAGGTAATGACCAAGACGACGCTCTTTCATATAAACAACTCGTACGATGATTATTCAATAATTGTTGTACATGTGAATAGCTCTTAACTTCCTTTTGGTTGCAACTACTAACGTCCCCTAGTACTCACGCAATCAATTGGCGCGCCTTGGTCGTTTAACGCAGTCGGCCAAGGCGCATTTTTTTGGGCTGGATTTCGATCACTTCAAAGACCGAAGTATCGCCCTAGCGAACGGCACAGACCAAAAAGTCAGACGCAAAGCGTTGATGCCTTGTGCATGCTTCGTGGATGCCTCGTGAAGACGTGCGCACCGCTCCGCGCCACGCATCTATAATCGATCAAATTCAGACCATCATCGCGTGGGCAAAACGTCCGCATGCGCGATCTGGGTCATCGGCGGCGTCGGGAGCTCGCGCTTCAGGGGCTTCCTGAGCAGGACACCGGGAGACGCGCCGAAGACATGTTGGACGGATCGATTGAAATTTGATGGGGATGAAAACCCCCAGCGTTTTGCAGCGAGCTGGATTTTGCCACGCCGCGACGGCGCGTCAGCGATTTCGAGCAAGGCTCTGAACAGGCGCCGATTGACAATATAGTTGCGCACGCCGCCTTGCGGTTCGAACAGGCGATAAAGAGTCGCGCGAGACAGGCCAAATTCCGGCAAGAGCGTTTCCGCACTCAGGTCCAGCCGCCCCAGATTGAGTTCGATGAAGTGCAAGATCTGACGCAACTGAGTTTGCCGCACCGCGCGGCGCGGGCTGAGTCCCCTTTGCGGCATCAGCAGGATCGCGCGCACCATGGTCAAAAGCCGCTGCATCAGACTGAAGGAAAAGATTGAGGTCCCTCCGCGCGTGGCCTTGAACGCCTCCTGCATGATGTTTCGCATGTCCTCAACCGCAGGGTCATCGCGCTGGAGAATGCGAAGATCCGGCACCTGCCCCATCTCCAATCCCAGCATTTGACGCGGCACCAGAACCGCCTCGAACCTGGATGGGCAACGCAAAGCCTCGAATCGAGAGTCCAGATCACGAAGGACCAGGTCCCCCGCCTGCACGCTGAACGCTGTATCATTCATCATGCCGGTCAAATAGCCGGCCTCATAGCGCGTGATCAGGATGAAGCCGGGCGTTTCAGAGAGGTTCACGTGTGATCGCCGCAACAAATGCCCGCCACAGACCCCACCAAACAGGCCAAGTGCCCCTGCTCTGATCACGCTGATATCATTTTCAACCTGCATCCGCGCGCTGTTGAGGGGCTGGATGCTGCAAAAGGGCGCAGACACTCTTTGCCAGGCTTCCAGGTCTCCGTTCGCCAGCACGGATTGAATGGGAATCACATTGTGGTGCAGCGGGTCCTGCACTGCTTCAGATCGTTCAAACACCAAGCCAACCTCAACGTCGCGACCCCTTCAAAATCTGACACTAACAAAGTCAAAATGATATTCAATACAATTATTTAGAATTCCAATATTATTATAAATTGATAAGTATCTATTTTGACTTCAGGTTGATTGCCTTAGTATCTTTATTACTGATTTATTATTTTCCAGGCGCGCACCCTTTTATGGGAGTTTTCACCGCGAGCTGGTGAAATAGATGGCGAGATAGATCGACCAGGCCTTGAATTATGCCGCCTGCCCTGTTACGCGGCCCGCCATGCGCAAGACGACAGCCCTCTTCCAGCAACAAACCCGCTCCTTATCAGTGGCGGATGTTTGCGCATGCTCGTCAGGTCAGATCTAACGCAACAGATCCCCTGAATTGCCAACCTCGCCCAAACCGGCGGGGTTTTCTTTTGAAGGTCCGCCGGACACGATCAAAGGAAAACCGATAATGTTCACCACTGACACACACATAGACCTGACCGCGCGTCGATTCATCGACCGCACCCTGCCCAAACCGGACTGGACGCATGAAGCCCATTTTGCGGTCGCTTTGTATTTGCTGAAGCGAGAGGGTGCGACGGCATTCGCGATCATGCCGAGGCTGATCCGCGCCTATAATGAAGCCACAGGTGTCGAGAATAGCGACACCGAGGGCTATCATGACACGATCACGCGGGCTTCCCTTATGGCCGCGGACCATTGCGCCAAAGCCCATCCGGAGGGCACGGCGCTGCATCTTGTGCTCGCGGACCTGATGCGCAGCAAATATGGCCGCTCAGGCTGGCTGCTCGAACACTGGACCAAAGCGTGCCTGTTTTCGGTTGCGGCCCGCCGGTCCTGGGTCGCGCCGGATCTGAAACCGCTCGCCTTTGAACAAGATGCTGACGGCGCAGCGATCGCCTAGCCGCGGTCGACGTCGAGCCCCATCCAGTCCTTGCTCGGCAAATCGTAGATCATGTCCATGACTTCGAATTGCACGCCGACCGGCTTGCGTGAGTTGGAGTTCCAGAGCGCGACGACGCCGGACTGGCGCTCGGGATCAAATAGGATCAGGGACCGGTATCCATCGACCGCGCCGCGATGCCCGACGACCCGATAGCCAGGCTGGCCATATTTATAGACGCGCCAGCCGAGCGCGTATCTGGCGTCTCGCAAATGGCCGCCATAGCGCCGGCTCATGCTCGACTGCTCCCGCCGTGTGTAAATCCGCGGCGTGTGCAGATCGGTCAGCGTGTCATCGGACAGGATGTCTGTCTCCAATCCCATCTGGGCCTGGGCAAAGCGGGCAAGATCGAGAATGGAGCCGTTCGCACCCCCCGCCGCCGGCACGCGATAATAAGACCGTTTGAGCGGCCGCCGCACCGGGCGCGCATCGGCGCGACGTTTGCGATATGGCTCGGCCCAGGAAAAGGAACTGGTCAGGGCTTCCAGCCCATAACTCGCATCCCGCATGCCGAGGGGTTCAAACAGTTCGATCCGAACGACCTCTTCGAAGGGAATGCCGCGCACCGAGGCCACGACTTCGGAAACCGCATCAAAGGCAACGTTCTGATAGGTGTGGCAATCGCCAACCGGACAGGTTCGTTTCAGCTTGCCGAGCAGTTTGCGGATATCGGCCGGGTCGCCGCCATCCTCCAGGCGAGTATCATAGGCATTCGGGACAATGCCGATCTTGTGCGACAGCAAGTCTTCCAGCGTACCAACCTTTTCGCCGCCGAGCGGCAAACGCAGGGAAGTGTTGAACTTGGAAATGGTGTCCGAGAGAGACAGCGCGCCGTCCGCTGCCAGAATTCCGATCGTCGTCGAGGCGACGCCTTTTGACAAGGAAGCCCAGCGGAACACCGTATCCTTGGTCACCGGCGCGCCGTTCAAGCGCGTCTCGCCATAACCTTCCGCAAAAGAGATCTCGCCATCCTCGATCACGGCCACGGCCAGGCCAACAATCTCAACCTTCTCTGACAATCGGCTTAGGCGTTCATCAAGCTTTTCATAATCGACCGGTGCGGCGGCGGCGGTCATGCCCCCGGCCAATAGCAATATCGCGAACAATCCTATCCAGCGCAGTCCGAACATGGGGGCTCCTCAAAGGCGAAAATCAATTTGACTTAGAGCCCTCATCTCCGTCGGCATCAACACTGCCGGCCCCGAAAACGCGACCATTCAGAACCGGCAACGCGGCGCCGTCCGGATCAATTGGCGGCTGCACATCACTGAAGGTGAGGCGCAGATTCACCTCCGGCGCATCCTCGCTCGGTTCGAAGCTCTTATAGGCAGCCTCGATCAGATCTGTCACATGCTGATCGCGAGACCGCGCAGTCGAGCCGCCAAACATGATCGCGACCACGCGGCGACCGCGCCGCTTAGAACTCGCCATCAGATTGAAGCCGGATGCGCGCGTATATCCGGTCTTGATTCCATCAACGCCCGCGACACTGCCGATCAGACGATTGTGGTTCTTGTAAGTGGCGCGGCCCCAGGAAAATTTCTTGTTGGAGAAATAGCCATAATAGTCAGCATG
>JBCCZH010000312.1:0-4093 GCA_039188075.1 Pseudomonadota bacterium | reverse complement strand
GCGAAGATGCCGAACCGCCCATAGCTCAGCCCCATAAAGGCCAAAACCGCCGCAAAGGCCACAATGGCCGCGATCCGGCCAGCCTCGATACTGTCGGCGCCCAGTTCAGGGCCAATCGTGCGTTCTTCCAGAAAAGTCAGATCCGCAGGCAATGCACCAGCGCGCAACAGAACCGCCAGATCGGTGGCGGTCTGGGGGGTAAAGTTCCCGGTGATCTGTCCGTTGCCGCTGCAGATCGCGTCCCGGATTGTCGGCGCCGACAGCACTTCGTCATCCAGCACGATGGCAAAGGGGCGTTCGATATTGGCACGCGTGTATTCGCAGAACAGACGCGACCCCGGCCCGTCCAGCGTAAAGGTCACCGCGGCAAGGTTGTTCTGGTCAAAGCCCAGCTGCGCGTCGGTCAGGTTTTCACCGGTGATGACGGGCGTCCGCTCAAGCACATAGAACAGGCCCTGTTCATCCGCGTCGGCAGACGGCAGCAGCACCTGCGTTGGTTCCACCGTCGCGTTGGAATCGGATGTGCGCGTTATGACGGGCTGGAAGGTCAGCTGCGCGGTGGTGCCGATCAGCTCCTTCAGCTCTTGGGCAGAGCCCAGACCCGGCACCTGGATCAGGATGCGATCCTGGCCCGGTCGCTGGCTCGTTGGCTCCCGCGTGCCCGCTTCGTCGACGCGGCGGCGGATGATCTCCAGCGATTGCTGCATCGTCCGGTCGTCCGTGGCGGCCTGCTCGGCCTCGCTCAACCGGATGATCACCAGATCCCCCTCGCCGCGCACGTCCAGCGTCTCTGATCCGACCCCGGTCAACGTGACCACGGGTTGCGACAGCTCCCGTACCAACGCCACGGCATCGGCAATCGCTTCCTCGCGAGAGATACGGACAACCAGTTCGCCTGGTGCGCTTTCCTGGCGCCGGATTGGGCCGACCGTATCACGCGCGTCGCGCAGGGCGTCGCGCACATCCGGCCACAGGCTGTCCAGTCGCCGGCTATAGACCTCTTCGGTATTCACTTCGGCCAACAGATGTGCGCCGCCGCGCAGGTCCAGGCCCAGGAGGGGTTCATGTCGATCAATATAACCATGCCCGCACTGAGCCCCACTATGGAAGAGGGCACGCTGGCCAAGTGGAATGTGAAACCTGGTGACACGGTCGAGGCGGGCGATGTGATCGCTGAAATCGAAACCGATAAGGCCACGATGGAAGTCGAAGCCGTGGATGAGGGCACTGTCGCCCAGATCCTGGTCGAAGAAGGCACAGAAGGCGTCAAGGTGAACGCGATTATCGCCGTGCTCGCGGAAGAGGGGGAAGATGCGTCATCCGTCTCCGCTGCGCCGGCGGATGCCGGTGCCTCGTCCAGTGATGCGGCAACGCCAGCGACCAAGACAACGGAAGACAAAACCGGAGATCCTGACTTGCGTCAGGAAAACGGAGCATCGCCAAAACAGGTGGCCTCCACGCCCGTTCAAATGCCCGCGCTCGGCGCCGGGGATGACCGGATCAAGGCCAGCCCGCTGGCTCGTCGGATCGCGGCGCTGAAAGGCGTCGACCTGGCCGCCCTGAAAGGCAAGGGCTCAGGTCCGCATGGCCGCATCGTCAAGAAAGATGTCGAGAATGCACAACCTGGCGCAGCGGCCCCGGCCTCGACCGGCACACCAGCCTCGCCGGATGGTCTGATCCTACCGCAAGTTCTGGACGACCGCGTCTATGCACCGGATTCGTATCGCCTTGAGCCGCTCGACGGCATGCGCAAGACGGTGGCGCGTCGCCTGACGCAAAGCTTCATGCAGGTGCCGCACTTCCCGCTCAATGTCGACATCGCGCTCGACAAGATGCTGGCCGCCCGCAAGGGCATAAATGAGGCGGCGCCAGAAGGGGTCAAGGTCTCGGTCAATGACATGCTGATCAAGGCCTCCGCCATGGCGCTGATGGCGGAGCCGGACTGCAATGCCAGTTATAGCGACAATGGCATTGCCTATCATCATGGCGCGCATATTTCGGTGGCGGTGGCGATTGATGGCGGCCTCATCACGCCGGTCATTCGCGATGCTGAGAAGAAGGGCCTCGCCGAAATCTCGGTCGAGATGAAAGATCTCGCCACGCGGGCGCGTGAGCGAAAACTGAAGCCGCAGGAATATATGGGCGGGACGTTCTCGATCTCTAATCTCGGCATGTTCGGCATCAAGTCCTTTGCCTCCATCATCAATCCGCCGGAAGGGATGATCCTGTCGGTCGGCGCAGGTGAGAAGCGCCCGGTTGTCGGCGCCAGTGGAGACCTCACCGCGGCGACCATGATGGGCGTGACGCTGACCTGTGACCACCGGGTGATTGGCGGGGCTGAAGGCGCGCGCTGGCTGCAAGCGTTCAAACGCTATGTCGAAACGCCTGAGAGCATGCTGCTTTAAGGCGGGTTATGTTCAAGCTGAAGTGGCCAAACGTGGAAATGACGACGGCGTTGAGCGCCGTCGTGGTCGGTGTTGCGGCATTGATCGTTGCGGTCGATCAGTCGAACATCGCGCGACAGCAGGCCGAGCTGATGGAAAAGACGGTGCAAGCATCGGTCTGGCCGATCGTGCAATTTGATGTTGCCGCCGATCAGGATATTCGAACGGCGCAAGCGGTCCTGTCTTTGCGAAATTCCGGCGTTGGGCCAGCGATTATCAAAGGCATTCAAATTGAGCGGAATGGCGATCCCTTGCCAAACGTCGCGGCGTTCCTGGAGCGCCGAATGGATGTCACGCAAGGCATGCGGTACGATCTTGATATCAATCGCGGCACGGGTCGCGTCCTTGCGGCGAACGAGTCGGTCGAGATCGGAGCGGCCAATTGGGATCTGGTCGTGGGTCAAATTCCGTCGACCATGCGCGACAATATTGATGCCTATTTTGGTGAGTTGCGCGCCATAGAAGGTGCGATCTGTTACTGTTCGGTGCTTGATGAGTGCTGGATCAATCGAACATCGAACTATGCCAACCCCGAACCGGTAGCGGCATGCGATGATATGAATTTTGGTGAGTTTTAGAGGTTTTTGGCGATGGCTGATTTTGATCTAATTGTGATTGGCTCCGGTCCCGGAGGATATGTTTCAGCTATTCGGGCGAGCCAGTTGGGCATGAAAACGGCCATCGTTGAACGCGAAAACCTGGGCGGCATCTGTCTCAATTGGGGCTGTATCCCGACCAAGGCCCTGCTGCGCTCGGCAGAAGTGCTGCATCTGGCAAAGTCGGCTGCGGCTTACGGTCTGAAAGTCGACAAGGCAGATTTCGATCTGGACGGCGTGGTCAAACGCTCGCGCGGTGTGGCGGCGCAGCTGTCCGGCGGCGTGAAACACCTGATGAAGAAGAACAAGATCACCGTGATCGAGGGCGACGCCCGACTGGAGAAGGGCGCAGATGCGCCAAAAGTCATCGTCAAGGATACCAAGGGCAAGGACACCGCCTATCAGGCCAAGCACGTTCTGCTTGCTACCGGAGCGCGCGCGCGGGCCATTCCGCAAGCCGGGCTGGAGCCAGATGGCAAACTCGTCTGGACCTATCGCGAAGCGATGGTTCCAGACGCTTTGCCGAAGCGGCTTCTGGTGATTGGGTCCGGTGCGATCGGGATTGAATTTGCCAGCTTTTACAATGAGTTAGGTTCGGACGTGACTGTGGTTGAAGCGGTCGACCGGATCTTGCCGGCCGAGGATGCCGAGATTTCGGCCTTCGCGCATAAATCGTTTGAAAAACAGGGCCTGACCATCAAGACGGCGGCGCAGGTCAAGGGTCTGAAAAAAGGCAAGGACAGCGTCACCGCGGACGTGTCTGTCGATGGCAAGACGGAGAAGATTGAAGTCGACCGTGTCATCCTGGCGATTGGCATTGTCGCGAATTCAGACGGCCTGGGACTGGAAGAACTTGGTGTCAAACTGGATCGGACGCACGTGGTGGTGGACGGATTTGGACGAACGGGCGTTAAAGGCCTGTACGCGATTGGCGATCTGACCGGCGGCCCCTGGCTTGCGCACAAGGCCAGCCATGAAGGGGTTATCTGTGTTGAGAAGATTGCCGGCGAAATCGACGAGGCGCATCCGTTCGACAATTGGAATGTGCCCGGC
>JBCCZH010000311.1:0-4103 GCA_039188075.1 Pseudomonadota bacterium | reverse complement strand
CATCTGAGGCCGTTTCTTGGCTTCGCGGCGGGCCGCTTTGATCGCCTGGGCGCGGGCTTCCTGCTCATCGAGACGCTCGAGATAGTTCGGGTGCTCGGTGCCCATCCAGCGATCCCACCAGGTGAAGTAGAAGCCGAAATTTCCGGTGCCGCGCTCATGGTGCATGTCGTGATGGGTGACTGTGGTGAGCCATCCGAGCACCGGCATCCGGGCCCAGCTGCGCGGAAAGACTTCATAGCCGCTATGCGCCAGGGCGTTTTTGAAGATCATGATTGCGAGCACGATATAGAGAGCCAGGCTGTGCGTCGGGATCAGGATCAGGGCAATCGGCACATACATATACTCGATCACGGCTTCCGCGGCGGCGAAATTATAGGCTGTGAAAGGCGTCGGATTGTGCGAGCGATGGTGTTGCATATGGGTCCGCTTATAGAGTTTTGCGGTGTGCATCAGGCGATGCGTCCAGTAGAAATAGGCATCGTGCAGGATGATCAGCAGCGGGATCGATACGTAGAACCAGAGCATGCCATATTCGGCGAAATCATCATATTTCTGGAACAGACCAATATCTGCCGCTTCAAAGATGAAAATATCCATCGCGACGAAGACACAGACGGTCTTGAAAGAGTGCTTCAATTCCATCTGAATCTGCTTCGCCCGCGGCGTAGGTTTGCGGATTTTGCGGGTTTCAATGAAGCGATGCAGGAAAATCCAGAGGACAAAAAACGTGACCAGCGTGCCCATCGCGTATCGGGTGGATTCAAACTGAATGCCGCCCAGAATGCGGGGTCCCAGATATTCGGTAAAGAACGGTAATATTTCCATTTTTGTCTCCTCGACTTTCGATGAGGTCAGACAATCAGAAATCGGGCAAAGCCTCTCCGCATTCGCGAAAATGAGGTCACAATTTCAAAAATGAGGATGGTTTTTCAAGATTGCGCAGCCGATTCAAGGGCCGCGGATCGAAACGCGCTGGGGGTCGTGCCTTCCTCGGTTTTGAAGGCGCGATTGAAGGTGGCCAGCGACGCGTAACCGACATCCATGGCGATGGTCAGGATGGGCGTGCGGGCCTGTTCCGGGTCGGCCAGGGCGGTTTTGGCTTCGGCCAGGCGATACTGGTTCAGGAAGGACGCAAAATTGCGATAACCGAGGCCTTTATTGATCAGTGCGCGCAGCTGGTGTTCCGGGACGTTGAGCTTAGTCGCGAGGTCGCCTATGCCGAGGCCTTGTTCCCGGTACTGCTTCTCATCTTCCATCGCTGCGACGAGCCGCGTATGTGTGGCCTGATCTTTGGGGGTGATCGCCGGTTCAGGCACGATACTTGGTCGCACGGTCTCAAACAAAAACTGCTCGGGCTGGAGACGCAGGAACCAGAGCGCCGCGAACACGGTGATCGGGAAAATAATCAGAACCCTTGCAATCTTGAACCATTCCGGATCCGGCGCGGCGCCCGTAACGAAATATTGCGCAGTTTCGCCGCCGACGATGACGATGGCAGCGAATGAGCTGGCGAGCATGAACCAAAGCCGCGTGCGCCGTCTTTGTTCGACCAGGTCATCCCGATAGTCCTTGACGGAGATCCAGAAGAGATGCGCCAGTACACCCAATTGTATCGAACGGTTGATGATGACCAACCAAAATTCGGGCAGCGAAAGATCGGTCATGAGGGCGGTTTGCAGGACTCCCAAAATCACCACATGTCCAACGACAATTGCCCAGTGAGTGGGTTTGAGTTTGAAGCCATCAACGATCAGTGACAGGCCAAACAGCCACAGCATGGTGATGTTGAGCGTGTGTATCGCCCAGGCAATGGCTTGCCAGGCAAACGGCCGATCCAAAGCTTCTGGCAAAGTGTGCGCCAACATACTGGCCAGGCTGAGACTCAGAGCGGCCGCGAGGCGGCCTTGTAAGAGATGCCGCGCATCACGCAGCGAGAGTGCCGCGGTCAGCAGCAGAATCGTGATTGTCGCAAATCGGAAAGTGACATCCCACAAAAGCATGGCGTTAGTCCTGCCAGCATTCGGCGCGGCGTCAAGCACCGCACTTGCCTCTAGCCAAGCAGACCGGTTGTGCATAACAGGATGAAAAGTCTCAAACGGATCAAAAAGATACGCTCATGCGCCTGTCTCGATATTTTATTCCCGTCTCGAAAGACGTCCCTTCGGACGCCACGATTGCCAGCCACAAATTGATGCTCCGCACCGGCATGGTCCGGCAGAACGGGGCCGGGATTTATTCCTGGCTGCCGCTCGGGTTTCGGGTGCTGAAAAAGATTGAACAGATCGTCCGCGAGGAGATGGATCGGGCCGGCGCCATCGAGATGCTGATGCCGACCCTGCAACAAGCCGACCTGTGGCGGGAATCCGGGCGCTATGATGATTATGGCGAGGAGATGCTGCGCATCACAGACCGACATGATCGCGACATGCTGTATGGTCCGACCAATGAAGAGATGA
Organism: Pseudomonadota bacterium; assembly: GCA_039188075.1. Lineage (GTDB taxonomy): Bacteria > Pseudomonadota > Alphaproteobacteria > Caulobacterales > Hyphomonadaceae > Henriciella. The sequence goes on along the minus strand of JBCCZH010000311.1, from coordinate 1,647 downwards.
TCACGGATATCTTCCGGTCTTTCGTGAAGAGCTATAAGGCGCTGCCGATCAATCTCTATCACCAGCAGTGGAAATTCCGCGACGAGATCCGACCCCGGTTCGGCATCATGCGGGGGCGCGAATTTCTGATGAAGGACGCCTATAGTTTCGATCTGTCCGAAGCCGATGCGCGGATTTCCTATCAGAAGATGTTCGCGGCCTATCTCAATACATTCGACCGGATGGGCATTACCGCCATCCCTATGCAGGCCGATCCTGGTCCGATTGGCGGCGATCTCAGCCACGAATTTCTGATCCTTGCCGATAGCGGCGAAAGCGAAGTCTATTGCGACAAGTCGGTGCTCGATGTGCCGGCGCCGGGGGCAGACTTTGACTTTGATGATCTGACCGCCCTCGAAACCGAAATGACCAAGCGGACGCAATTCTATGCCGCGACCGATGAGAAGCATGATGAGGCGGCGTTCAACGCGTTGCCCGCTGAGCGGCAGATCAAGGCGCGCGGGATTGAAGTCGGCCACATTTTCTATTTCGGCACCAAATATTCCGACCCGCTTAAGGCTGAGGTTCAGACCAAGGATGGCGATCTGGTCACCATTCATGGCGGGTCTTACGGCATTGGCGTCTCGCGTTGTGTCGGGGCGATCATTGAAGCCAGCCATGATGAGAATGGCATTATCTGGCCGGATGAAGTGGCACCGTTTGGCGCCGGGATCATTTCGATGAAACCGGATGCCGACGATGTCGCTGGCGTCGCCGACGAGGCTTATGCGAAACTGTCTGCGGCCGGCAAGGACCCACTCTATGACGAAACCGCGGACCGCGCCGGGCCGAAATTCGCGCGTATGGAACTGATCGGCCTGCCTTGGCAGATCACGGTCGGCCCGCGCGGCGTGAAGTCGGGGACGGTTGAGCTGAAACGCCGAGCGACGGGTGAGAAAGAAGATCTGTCGCTGGAGTCCGCAATCAATAAGGTCTGTGGATAACCGGTGTTGGCCGCTCAAGCCCCTCTCTGTCATCCCGGAACGTGCGCCAGCACATGTCCGGGACCCATTTCCTTGTTGGCGCTGGGCCCCGGATCGCTTCGCGTCCGGGGTGACAAAGGAAATGCGCGCTTCGGTCAGCCAACATCACGATTTGTCCATATTTCCGCAATAGGCCTCAAAATATGAGCCGGGCTACCCCTTTTGGACAAGTTGAACGGACCTTGGCGTGGCGCTACTTGCGTGCGACGCGGGCCAATGGCGGCGTGTCCGTGGTGTCGATCGTTTCCTTTATCGGAATCCTGCTGGCGGTGATGGCCCTGATCGTGGTGATGTCGGTGATGAGCGGCTTCCGCTCGACCCTGCTGGACGCCTTGCTGGGCGGCGAAGGGCATATCTACGTCTATACCCAGGACGAACCGGAAGACAGCGTGGATGAGCTGGCGGAACGGTTCCAGAATCTGCCGACGGTCGAGCTGGCCATGCCAATCGTTGAGCAACAGGTTCTGGCCTCGAGCGAGCGCAATCAGAGCGGCGCGCTGGTCCGCGGCGTTCGGCTGGAAGATCTCGATGATCTGCCATTCCTGGAAGGCGGTGCCGAAGCAGCCAAAGCGTTCGGCTTTGGCGAAGGCCGCAATGGCGGCGATGTGATCATGATGGGCCGGTT
>JBCCZH010000310.1:0-4113 GCA_039188075.1 Pseudomonadota bacterium | reverse complement strand
GAGGGGGTTGGCATTCTTGAACAATTGACGCTGGGGCCACATGCGCCGAGTGGCTGGAAGGATATTCTGGATGCTTGAATCTGAGCTTGCGGAAAAATTTGCCGCCTATGCCGAAGCGCGCCTGCCGGGCGCGCGCAATGCCCGTGTCGACAGCATCAATCGCATTCATGGCGGCGCCAGCCGGCAAACCTATTCGATTGATCTGGCCTATGAAGACGCGACCGGACCGAAAGTAAAAGGCCTGATCCTGCGCCGGGATCCGCCGGACAGTCTGATTGATACTGAAAGACGGGTCGAGTTTGCGGCGATCAAGAGCGCTTATGGGCAACGCGATTTGCCCGTCCCGGAAGCGCTGTTTCTCGAGACCGGCAATGACGCCCTGGGCGCGCCCTTCTTCGTCATGGGCCGGATTGAAGGCGGTGATCCGCTCAATCCGTTCCGGTTGGACGAGGTCGAGCCGCATCGAGCCGCCATTGGCGAACAGTTCTTCCGGCATCTTGGATCGATTGCCGCCTTGCCGGTCGAGGGCTCAGCGCTTGCCGAGGAGATTGATAGCCCGGCTTTGAACAAATGCTGGCGCCGCGAGCTGGACTATTGGGCGAACGAAATCCGCTCGAATGCCAAGGATCCGCAACCTGTCGCCGAAGCCGCTATTCGTCACCTGGAGCGCAATCCACCGCCGCCTGCCCAGCGCCTGTCCATCGTGCATGGCGATTATCGCACCGGCAATTACTTGCAGGATGGCGAAGGCACCATGACGGCGATCCTCGATTGGGAAATGGCGCACATTGGTGACCCTTATGAAGACCTGGCCTGGGCCACGGATCTGCTCTGGTGCGGCAACGATCAGGAGCGCGCGGCGGGCCTCATGCCCTGGCCAGACGCGATCGCGACCTGGCAGACGGCCTCTGGCTGCACGTTCGATCCCGCCGCATTCGAATGGTGGTCGCTCTTCTCCCACGTCAAGGCGCTGGGCATCTGGGTGACGTCCGAGAAAGCCTTCGCCGCCGGCGATAATGATGACCCGATCCTGGCCTGGTCAGGCTGGTTCACGCATGCCGCGCATGAGCTGATGCTGGCCATGCGGCTGGGCCCGAAATATGGAGCTGGGGCATGAGCGATATTGGCATGATCCTGGACCGGATCGGACGCAAACTGGTCACTGAAGTCGCGCCCAAGCTTGAGGGCGATTATTCCGGCGGTCACGCCGCGATGAGCGGCCTCATGTCGGTCATGGCCGGCGAAGCCTGGGACGGGGCGGCCGACCGGCTGGCGAATGAGATTGCCGGCATGCGCGGCTTGTTCGCGCTGGCCGGAAAGGAAGTCGTCGTACCGGAAAGCCCAAGCTTGAAAATCTCTGACCTGACGGCGGAGCGCAACGCACTCGCGGGCTATCTGATTGCCTTGCAAATGTCGCTCGAGGCGCGCGACGATGACGCGGCCAAGGATCTCAACGGAAAGATCTGGATGCATTTAATGGCAACCGCGATGGTGCGGATGCCAAGTCCGCCGGAATTTCCGGAGGCAGAAGACTAGGGCGCGTCCTGTCTGTCCGCGGATCAGATCAATCTGCCGCCTCTGTGGTCGCGGTGATGAAGGCAATCATCTCATCCCGGGCCGGGCTGGTCTCGGCGCTCAGCGTGGCGAGCAGGGAGGCATGCGTCTCGTCATTGTAATAGCTGAACTGGATGAGATCCGTTTTCCCTTGCGCGGTGACCGCATCGTCAAATATGCGCGTATAATCTGCGGTCTGGCCCTCGGTCAGGACCAGCATCGGGATGGATGCATCGGTCAAGTAAGAGAGCGGCGAGGCGTCTGCCAGCCCCTCGCGCGGACCAAACACGCCAAGCACATGTCCGATCGCGGTGTCTTCGCCAAGCCCGTCGGCAATCGCGACATAATACGCGTCCAGATCATAGCCACCTGCGACCGGCACGGCGCCGCTTATGTCTGACAGCGCCAGGCCATGCGCCTCGAGATAGCGCGGATCCATGGCGAGCAGCGCAGACAGATGTCCGCCGGCGGAGAAGCCGCTGACGAACAATTTGGACTCGTCGAGGCCGTGTGCGTCGGCATGCGTGTGGAGCCAGGTAAAGGCACGAGCAACATCCTTGACGTGTTCCGGATGCTGAACCCCGGTCGATGGGAATTCTTCCCCGCGCCAGTCGCCGCGGCTCAGGCGATAGGACATTGAGGCAACGGCAATGCCTTCGCGCGCGAAGGCTCTGGCGAGTTCGAGATCGTCCTTGCGATCCCCGAACGCCCAGGCGCCGCCATGAATCCATAACATGGTCGCTTTGACGGGTTGGTCAGCCGGCATGATAAGGTCGAGGCGATGCTTGTCCTCGCTGAAATCGTCGCCGGAATAATAGGCGATATCAAGCGACTCGGAGATTTGGTCTGCAGTCGCGAGGGAGAGCAGGGACGGTCCAAGCAGTGAAACCGCAAGTGCGGCCGCGAGGCGCGTTCCTGAGATCAGGCGGCGCGTGCAAGCGCCAAATATGTTTCCGGTCCATCGTCTCATTATGTCCTCCAATTGTGATCGGCTTGCTGGCTCGCACGGCGTCGCATTGCAGGGTCATCGTGTTTAGACGTATTCATCGTTCCGCCCTCGTGTTCCGTTGCAATGAACGCACACGCAAATCGTGTCACTCGGGGCGGACGAGGTCAATCTTCTGCGCCTTCACCGCCCAAGCCAAAAAATCATCGAACGTTCACTGACCTTTCAACATCTGCCCGATAAGGACGGTGGTGAGGGAGAATTTCCATGTCGACATCCGTATTTGAACGCCTCGTGCTGACCCTGGGTATTCTGTTTGCGCTGGCCTTCATGATCATTGTTGTGCCGCCTTTGGTGCAAAGCGGTGATGTGATTGGCGCCTTTGCCGCCGGGTTCGTGAATCCTTATTCCAGCGGCTACTCCCTGGATGTCATCCTGTGCGCACTCATCCTGTTTGTGTGGATTTTATACGAGCGGAAGTCGCGTGGGATCAAACATGGCTGGATCGCCATAACGCTCTCGTTCGTGCCAGGCGTTGCGACCGGGTTTGCGGTCTACCTGGTGCTGCGCTCGCGGCAGCTCGAAAAGGAACAGGCCGTCATCTAGGCTACGCTAGCCCCAGAGCTCACGGCTCGGCGGGGCGACAAACCCGTCATTATAGCGAAGCTTGTGCGCGACATCCTTTTCCAGCCAGAGCGGGCCATCGAGATCAATCAGGTCTGCCACCTGACCAAGCAGCAGCGCCGGCGCCATGCTGAGCGAGCCTGCCACCATACAGCCCACCATGGTGGCCATGCCGCACTTTCGGGCCTCTTCCATCATGACCAGCGCATGGGTCAGCCCACCTGCCTTGTCGAGCTTGATATTGATCGCGTCATATTTGCGGGCGAGCCCCTGAATATCATTGCGCGTATGCACGCTCTCATCGGCGCAAATGGCGACATGTCCGGGCCGACGGGTCAGGGCCTGATCGTGACCCACGGCAAAAGGCTGCTCGATCAACACCACGCCAAGATCCGCGGCGCGGGCCGCCAGATCAGGAAAGTCGTCCGGTGACAGGCCTTCATTGCCATCCAGGACCAGTTTCGCATCCGGTCGGGCGCGGCGCACCGCTTCGACGCGCGCCATATCATCCGGGCTGCCCAGTTTCAGCTTGAGAATCTTGGCCGACGTGGCTTTTGCGGCACTGGCCATGGCCTCGGCCTCATCCAGGCTGATGGTCATCGTGGTCGGTAGAGAAATCGGCTCCGGCAGATCGGCCAGAGACCAGACAGGCTGGCCGGATTGCTTGGCTTCAAGGTCCCACATGGCGCAATCCAGGGCGCATCGGGCGGCGCCGGCAGGCATGCGTTTTTGCAATTCGTCGCGCGTTAACCCTTCCTGCACCGCTTTCTCGACGCCCGAGAGTTGCGCCACGACGCTGACCCGACTTTCATTATAGCGGGCATAGGGCACGCATTCGCCGCGCCCCCGGTGCTCGCCATCAATCAACTCCACAACCACAGTCTCCGCGGTCGATTTGGCGCCGCGCGAGATTGCAAAAGCCGCCTTTAAAGGCGAAGAAACAGGGGTGATGGTCATCTGGCGCATGGATGAAGTCTTTGCCGGATTGG
>JBCCZH010000309.1:0-4119 GCA_039188075.1 Pseudomonadota bacterium | reverse complement strand
GTGGCCGCAAACAGGAAGCCAACGCCAACCACGAAGAAGGACGCGCCAATCGTTCCCATAAGCAGGTAATTCCCTGCGGCTGGCAAAGCCCGTCGATCGCGCGAAGCGCCAAGTGCCACCAACACATATGTCGCGATCGAGCTGATCTCGAGGAAGACAAAGAGGTTGAACGCATCGCCTGTGCTCGCAACACCGGTCAGCCCTGTGAAACAGACCAGATAAGCCGCAAAGAACATGGCCCGCTTGGCGTCACGAATTTCCGCTTTGACCGTCGGCCAGCTGAAAATCGCAGCCAGAAATCCGATCGTGCTGACCAGCAGCAAGACCATGGAATTCAGCGCGTCGATCCGAAACTCGATGCCGGCATCCGGGGCCCAACCGCCCATCGCATAGGACAGCACGGCCCCGCCTTCGATGGAGCGGACCTGATCAATCAGGGAAATCGACATGATCAACGCAATGCCAGTCGCTATAATGCTGAGCAGCCAGGCAATCCGGCCATTCGGCATGAAAGCGGCAATCGGTGCGAACAGCATCGGCACGACCACCAATAACGCGGGCGCGTGTGCGGCCAGATTTGCCGGCACGAGGGAAGCGATGAATTCGATCATACTGCCCCTGCCTTGCTCTCTTCGGCTTCGCTGGCAGCTTCGGAAATCGCAACTTCCAGATCCATGGCACGGATCTCATCCGCCTCGACCGTGCCATAGGCTTCGCGAATACGGACGATAATGGCGAGCCCGACAGCCAAGGTGGCCACACCCACCACAATCGCCGTCAGCATCAGCACGTGCGGCAATGGATTGGAATAGACGTTTTCGAGACCTTCACCGCCATAGCCATGGCCTCCGCTGGCAGCATAATCGCTTGCTTCGCCGACATATTCTCCGCCGCCGGAATGGTCATCGCCATAGTCTTTTTTCTTGCCATAATCCTTCCCGAACAGGATCGGGGCCGTGCCGCCATCAATGCGCGAGAGCGAGATATAGAACAGGATGATTGAGGTCTGGAAAAGGCCAAGCCCAACCAGGCGCTTGATCAGATTGGTGGCGGCAAAGGCAATATAGAGGCCGATCATCATCAGTCCGATAATCGCCCAATAGTTTCCGCGCTCGAGGACAAATTCCAGCATGCTACCAGTCCTCGTCCCGGATTTCGCTGACCCGTCCAGCGAATGCATAGAAGATCGTCACCATTGATCCAGCGACCGCAAACAGAACGCCGAGTTCGATCACGATAATGCCGGTATGCTGGCCAAGATGCCCACCTGTCTCCTCGCGAAACAATGCATCATAGTCGAGGAAGTTGCCGCCCATGGCGAGCGCCCAGACGCCAACACCAATATAGAGAATGAAGCCCAGCCCGGCGATAAAGCGCGCAAAGCCGGGCGTGATTGCCCGCATGGCCGGGGCGATGCCGAAAATCAGCGAATAGAGGATGACGCTCACAGCCAGGATCACGCCTGCCTGGAATCCGCCACCCGGGCTGTATTCGCCGTGGAATTGAACATAAAAGCCGTACAGCGCGATGATCGGGATCAGCGCTTTCGCAACGACGCGGAGAATGACGTGATGGTCGCCCTTCATGACTCCTCCTCATCATCTTTCAGGGCGGTCACACGATCTTCACGGCGTACCGTGGCGCCGAGCGATCGTTCGCCAAAGCCCAGCAACAGCGTGACCGCCAATCCGGCCGCAAACACCACACCCACTTCACCAAGCGTATCGAACCCACGATAGCTGGCGAGCACCGCCGTGACGACGTTTGGGATCGCGATTTCGGGATACGTACGCTCGAGGAAGGCTACCCCGACACCTGTATTGGCCGGCGATGTCGCGTCGCCAAAGCCCGGCAGGTCGATGGTCGCGTAAATCAGCACGGCGCCCGTGGCGATGACCACCAGAAGCGGCACAATTCGGGTCGCACCCTTTTCGGCTTTTGCCGTGCGCGAGGTTAGCACCATGGCGCCCAGGAAGAGCGCGGTTGAAATGCCCGCACCCACGGCGGCCTCTGTAAACGCCACATCCACAGCATCCAGCGCGACAAACCAGGTCGCGGAGACGAGTGAGTAAATGCCGGACAGCATGACAATCGCAAACAGGCTACGCAGGCGCGCGATCGCGATCGCGACCACGAACAGGATGGTCAACAACGTGATGTTTAACAGATCGATGGCGAGCGTCGCGCCTTCAAACCCGGTCATTCATCCCCTCCATCGGATTCTCCGAGACGGCCAATCATCGGCTGCAGGCCCGCTGTGTGCGCTGCATTTGCCAGCGCATGCGAAGAGGTCGGCCCGGTCAGGAACAGGAATAACCAGACGACCGCAAGCTTGAACACGACCGCCAAAGACGGCGCGAGCAGGACCATGCCCAGGATCGCCAGCGTCGCCGCTGCGGTGTCGGTGACACTGGCGGCGTGCAATCGGGTATAAAAGTCCGGGAATCGCAAAACGCCGACTGTTCCAATCACCGCGAGGACAGCGCCAACCAGCATCAGTGCCGATCCGAGCACGGGCCGGAATGCGTGCCAGTAGTCGATCATAATCTCAATCATGAGCCCTCCTTCCCGCGCCGCGTCAGCGACACCTGGAAAGAGCGATAGCGGAAGAATTTCAGGATTGCGATCGTCGCAACGAAATTGATCAACGCATAAAGTATTGAAATATCAAGGAAATCTGGTCGACCGGTCAGGAAGCCAATCACGCCGAGCAGGAGAATGATCTTGGTCCCGAGCGAGTTTACCGCCAGCACGCGATCATACAGAGTCGGCCCGCTCAAGGCTCGAATGAGCATGAGCGCAATCGCCACAACCAGTGCCAGAGCTGCCGCGCCAATCATGCTTTCGCCTTCCCGTCGCAGGCTTCGCGAGAGCGACGGTCCATATCATCAAAGGCGCCGGGTCCGGCGGAATCCTCGTAGAGGGCATGGACCAGGATTTTGTCGCCTTCGACTTCAACACTGACCGTGCCGGGTGTCAGCGTAATCGAATTAGCGAAGACGGTGTGGGCGAGATCGCTCTCGCATCCGGTTTTCACTTTCACCAGAGCCGGATTGATATCCAGGGTCGAGCGCAGGCAGGCTTTGATGACAACCCAATTGGCTTTGAAAATTTCAACCAGGAGCCAGGCCCAATAGGCCACCAGGTGCACAATGCGCGCATAGGGCGAGCCTTCTCGGTCGAGAATATCAAAACGATACGCAAGAATGGCCGAGAGTATAATCGAAACCGCCCCGAGCGACGCAATCAGCGGCTTGGTTAGCGTGTAGTCGCCTGACAAACCGGTCCACAGCGCAATTAGAACAACAATCAATCCAAGAAAGTAGCCCACGCCGCCCATCTGCTCCGGTTATTATCTTCCCAGAGGCGGAATTAGAACTGTATTCAAGGTTTGGCCAGTCAAAACCGACGGCCTATGTGCGAAAAAATGATCAGTTACCGAAAACGAGGCTGGCCGTGCGCCGCGAAGTCGAAAACGCGGACTCATCATTTGCCCCATCATCGAGCAGACCAGACGCCTGTTTCCCGGCAGCCGCAAAGGATGAGGACAGCGACCAGTTCCAGTAACGCAGCGTGGTCTGGGCCTTGGCGACCGTCAGCAAGTCATAGGTTTCCTGAAGAAACTCATACATTGCATCCATCTCGCCATCCTCACCAACCAGAGGTCGTTTCAGAGCGCGCCAGAAATTCTCGAGTGTGGGCTTTTTCAATCCTGTCGCCTTGCATAAGACGGCAATCCCCTCGCCGCCATGATCGCTGAGGATTTTGGCGCTGGTCACGGGTTTGATTCCGGCCAGATACCCAATCTCCTGTACCAATTCAGGTGACATGCCTTCCAGCGCAGCGGCCTGGACGGCGTCTTCCAAACTGTCATACGGACTCTTTTCAATAGCACCGCGATTGCGCTGGCGCCGTTCGATCAATTGCAAAGTCTTGCGTGCGACAGGATCCGACCAGCCTTCCTTGGCCGCGATCGCGAACACATCCGCGCACATGCCAACCATTTCGGCCCGATCGGCTGCATGGCGCTGCAAGATCATCCGCCGCGTCTCCCGATCTGACCACCAGAACATCGCCATGGCCTGCGCCGGCTTGAGTTCCAGTCGTGTGATCAGCAAG
>JBCCZH010000308.1:0-4152 GCA_039188075.1 Pseudomonadota bacterium | reverse complement strand
GTTTGCGGGCCGGCGACGATGGCGTTGTGGTCAGCCAGGATCCCGTGCTGAAGAATTTTGAAGCCGATCATCTCAAAGCCTTCCTGGACCAGACCGGTCTGGGTGATGGCGATGGCATCTTCTTCTCGGCCGGCAAGAAAGGTGATGCCTATAAACTCGCCGGCGCCGCGCGGACCAAGGTCGGGCAAGAGCTGGATCTGATTGAGCAGGGCGTGTTCCGTCTGTGCTGGATTGTCGATTTCCCGATGTATGAATGGGATGAAGACAATAAGAAGGTCGACTTCTCGCATAACCCGTTCTCGATGCCGCAAGGCGGGCTGGAGGCGCTGGAAGGCGCCAAGACGGATGAGGATCTGCTCGAGCTGACCGCCTATCAGTATGACATTGTCTGTAACGGCTATGAGCTTTCCTCTGGTGCCATCCGGAATCACCGCCCGGACATCATGCTGAAAGCCTTTGAGCGCGCGGGTTACGGCCCCGAAGTGGTCGAAGCCGAGTTTGGCGGCATGCTGAACGCGTTCCGCTATGGCGCGCCACCACATGGCGGGATCGCACCCGGCGTCGATCGGATCGTCATGTTGCTCGCAGACGCTGACAATATTCGGGATGTGACGCTGTTCCCGATGAACCAGCAGGCCCGCGATCTGATGATGCAGGCGCCGAGCCCGGTGCGTGACGAGCAATTGCGCGAGCTTCACATTCGCCTGGCCCCGCAGGTCAAGGACAGCTAGCGCGCGTTTCTGCCAGCACGGGCGGCCCGGCGAGCGGGCGGTTTGGTTCCTGTTTTTTGTTTGGTCCTTGAGACCCTCATCCTGAGCTTGGCGAAGGATTGGGGGTTGGCCTTGTGGGAAGCCCCGCCTCGTCCTTCGTCAGGCTCAGGATCAGGCGTTCGGGGATTGGGGTCAGGGCTAGCCGGGTTCGAGGTATGCGCTTGTCCGATTGTCCCGGGCTTGACCCGGGATCTCGGGCCACAAGTCCGGAAGCTGCGAGGGAGATCCCGGATCAAGTCCGGGACAATCGGAGATGAGCGAGATGGCACGTTCAAAGACGTGCGGGCACAGATTCTCGACATCACTCGGGGCGTAGAAGCGTGTGTTCGGATCGTGCGCCATATAGTTCCGGGCCATGCCTTCAAAATACGGCACCCAGGCCCGGCCATAGCGATCGACTTGCACAAAAGCCTGACGACCGGTCTCAGCTGACCAGCGATCAATTCGCCACAGCTCCAGGAACAGGATCGGCCAGAAGAAGACGGCGACCTGTCTGTAATGGGCGAAGAGATAGCGATGAATGATCATAGGCGTAAGCATAAGCGCATCTTGAACCCGGTCGGATTCGTTCGGCCCAATCCCTGCCACAAGCGCCCCCTTCTCCCGGACGCGGGAGAAGGGCTGGGGATGAGGGCGAAGTGGGTGCAGCACGCAAAGGCGTTGCTGTTTCGCAAGGTTCGGTGCCCTCACCCCAACCCCTCTCCCGCGTCCGGGAGAGGGGCCAGGACCGCGGCATCCATGGAGCGAAGCCTGAGACAACAGGGACCTATGGACGTGATTGGCTATGGATCCCAGCTTGCGCTGGCGTTTGCGGAAATCTGGAACACGAAAACCGGCCATGCCACTCAACAAAATCACGCAAAGTGCGGGCCTGATATGGACGAAGGCGGCACATCAGACTAGACGCTAGCTCGCCTGAAGACAGAGATTGGTGTCATGTTCGATATCCGTGCCATTCGCGATAATCCTGACGCGTTCCGCGACGCGTTCGAGCGCAAGCAAAAAGGCCTTGGTGACGTGGTCTCGCACATGTTGGATCATGATGCTGCCGTGCGTAAAGCCGTGGCCGACAAGCAGGACGCCGAATCCGCGCGCAATGCCAAGTCGAAAGAGATTGGCAAAGCCAAGGCCAGCGGCGACGAGGCCCTGTTTGAACAACTCCGTGCTGAGGTCGCCGACGCCAAGAAGGTGATCGAAACCGCCGGGGAGCAGGAAGCTGCCGCGCGCGAAGAGCTGGACAAATTGCTGCTCGGGACGCCGAACATTCCAATGCCGGATGTGCCGGTTGGCGAAGATGAAGACGGCAATGTCGAACAGCATAAATGGGGCGAGCCGAATGCGCGTCTGGCCGGACGCAACAATGTCCAGGATCATGCCGATCTCGGCGCCGGGTTGAAGAATGCGATTGGCCAACCGCTGATGGACTTTGAAGCGGCAGCGGCGATGAGCGGGGCACGCTTTGTCGCCCTACGTGGACAAATGGCGCGGCTGGATCGCGCATTGGCCACCTTCATGCTGGACCGGCAGACGCTCGAAAATGGCTATGAAGAAGTCAATCCACCGCTTTTGGTTCGTCCAGAAGCGATGGTCGGAACCGGGCAATTGCCGAAATTTGGTGAAGACTCATTCGAAACAACCGATGGACATTGGCTGATCGCCACGTCCGAAATCTCGCTCACCAACCTCGTGCGCGAGCAAATCCTCAATGCCGATCAGTTGCCCATCCGCATGACCGGACACACACCCTGCTTCCGCTCGGAAGCGGGCAGCGCAGGGCGCGATACCAAGGGCATGATCCGCCTGCATCAGTTCAACAAGGTTGAAATGGTCTCGATCGTTGCGGGCGAGGCAGAGGGGCTGGCGGAACTGGAGCGGATGACCAAATGCGCCGAAGGCATTCTCGAAGCGCTCGACCTGCCATATCGGCGCATGCTGCTCTGTACGGGCGATATGGGTTTTGGCGCGCGCAAGACCTATGATCTGGAAGTCTGGCTGCCGAGTCAGAACACTTATCGCGAAATCAGTTCCTGTTCCTATTGCGGCGACTTCCAAGCGCGCCGGATGAGTGCGCGATGGCGCCCGGCGCCTAGCGAGGAAAATGCCAAGCCGAAGCCGGAATTCGTGCATACGCTGAATGGCTCTGGTCTGGCGGTCGGACGGACGCTGGTGGCGGTGCTGGAAAATTATCAGAATGAAGACGGCTCAATCACTGTGCCGGACGTGCTGCGACCCTATATGGGCGGGCTTGAGGTGATCGCGTGAAGACAGCGCTCAATCTGAGCTTACTGATCACCGTCGCGCTGCTTGCGGTTCACGAAATGGATGCCATGACGCATGCCGAATGGCGCCTCTTGCCGGGGTTGAGCGCGCTTGACGACGCGACGGGGCGGGAGGTCTTTGTGCTGTTACACATCCCGCTTTATGTCGGCCTGTACTGGGCCTTGTTCTATGCCGCCTGGAAGCGCCGGGCCGGCCAGGTCTTTGCCGCTGCCGTGATCGTTCACGCCATTGTGCATTTCCTGCTATCGGGACATCAGCTTTACACATTCGTCGCGCCGATCGAGACCATTACCGTTTACGGTGCGGCGCTTAGTGCCCTGATATATCTGGGACTTTCTTTAAGGATGAGATCAGAATGAGAATTCTCCTGACCAATGATGACGGCATCAATGCACCGGGGCTGGACGTGCTGGAGCATATTGCGCGCGAGTTGACCGACGATCTCTGGATCGTGGCGCCAGAGCTCGAGCAGTCCGGCAAGGGCAGGGCGATCTCGCTGACCGAGTTTGTCCGCGTGCGCGAACTCGGGCCGCAGCGCTATGCCGTCAATGGCACGCCGAGCGACTGTGTCTTGCTGGCGCTGGATGAGCTGATGCCGGAGCGCCCGGATCTGATCCTGTCGGGGGTCAATGCCGGCCAGAATATTGCCGAGGATACGACCTTTTCCGGGACCATTGCTGCGGCCTTGTTCGGCATGCAGCATGGTGTGCCCAGCATTGCGCTCAGCCAGTCGCGTGGCTTTCAGAACCCGCATTCCTGCCCATGGGAAACGCCGACCGAATGGGGCGCCAAAGTGCTGCGACCGATCATCGAAAAAGGCTGGCCGAATGATCTGGTGATCAATGTCAATTTCCCGGATCGCGCGCCGGATGAGGTCCAGGGCGTCCGCTTTACCCGGCAAGGCTTTAGAGATGAACGAATCATTCGTACGGAAGCACGAGAGGACCTACGCGGGAACGCCTATTACTGGATCGGGTATCGTGGAAAGCTCTCGAATCCGGATGAAGGCACCGATTTGCGCGCCATCTATGACGGTTACATCTCTGTAAGCCCCCTACATGTGGATTTGACGCATGAGGCGTTTCTGGCTGAGATGCGAGGT
>JBCCZH010000307.1:0-4173 GCA_039188075.1 Pseudomonadota bacterium | reverse complement strand
ATCGCCTTGACATCGATGACCACCTCACCTTTGCCCGCCTTTGGGCTTTCAATGTCTTCCAGCACCAGTGTATCAGTGCCGCCAGGAGCTTTGGAGAGCAGGGCTTTCATATGGAGGTTTCCTCATCTCATTCGTTGACGAAGCTTTGGTAGCCATGGCAACGGGCGCTGTGAAGGTCTGACGTAGCGGAGACACTGGGTTTGGACAAAACCGTTCTATTCTGGATCCTGTTTGGCGTGCTCGGCTTCGGGTTTGCCCTGGCGGTGCAGATGCGCGTGATGGTGGCCCTGGTGCTGCGCCGAGCCCTGAAGGCGTGGCGCAGCGATCTGGAGGATCGCGTCAAGGCGAATTCGGCCGTCGTCTGGGCTGCCGGCGCCAAACCCCTGCCCGAGTCCGCAAAGCCCTGGTTAAATGAGGCGGTGGCCCATCTGCAAGCGACCTACCCCATGCCGCTCCATCACCTGCGGCGCGCGCGAAAATACAGTGTCGTGTTGCTGGTTTTGCTGATCTTCCTGATCGCGATCGGTCGATTTGGTCTGGGAGTAATCTGATGAAAGGCTATTTCGCAATCGGCGCTGAAGGCATTTCCAAGCCGATGAATCTCGGCGCATTGATGCGCACGGCCAATGCATTTGGCGCCAGTTTCGTGTTCTCGGTACAAGCCGCCGACCGGACCAAAATCGCCAATCTCTCCGACACCTCGCGGACCTTCAAGAATGTCCCCTATTATGCCTGGGAATCGATGGATGAGATGGTGTTTCCAAAAGGCTGTCAGCTGGTCGGTATCGAACTGACGGATGACGCTGTGGAACTGCCTGAGTTCAAGCATCCCCGCATGGCCGCTTACGTGCTCGGCCCCGAACGCGGCAACCTGTCTCCCGCCATGGTCGAGCGGTGCGATCATATCGTGAAAATCCCGACCAAATTCTGCATCAATGTCAGCCTGGCCGGCGCTCTGGTCATGTATGACCGCGTCCGCAGCATGGGCAATTGGCGCGACCGTCCGATCATGCCGGGTGGTCCGAAAACGGATTGAGCACGATCATGCCGCATCCGCAGCTGTGCACGTCTGCAACGCCGCCTTGATTCTCGAACACGATCTGAGATTTCACATTTTACCTCGCGCGGATAACTGCTAGTTTTCCCTGGAGTCTAGGGGATAACACGGCGCGCAAGCGCCAGTCCTGCTAGAGGTGGCGGCCATGATATCGGACAATAGCGAGCGCGTCCTCGGCGCGATAAGAGGGATTCAAAAAGCTGAAAATCCCGGCGAAGTGATAAACGTCTTTTCGCCTTTCATAGAAACGTTTGGCTTCTCCCACATATATCTCAGCCAGCTGGTGAACCCAGCAAACGTTCCCCCAAAATCGATCATGTCAGTCTCGACCTGGCCGGACGAGCTGATGATGCTGAGATCTCATCGATACGACATGTTGCACGATCCAATCGCTTTGGGGGCCTTGCGCTCCAAACGGCCTTTTCGTTGGCGCAAGGCCATGCAATGGGCAACGCGTCGTGGCTTGAAAGTGATTGATCAGGCCCGCGAGTTCGGGATCAACGATGGCTACATGTTCCCAGTTCACTCACTGGAAAGCGTGTCTGGAGCCGTCTCGCTCGGCGGAGACGAACTGGAATTATCGCCGACTGAGCTTTCGGAAGTGGAATTGGTCTCCCTTGCCGCCTATGCGCAACTTGAGACTCTGCTCGGGCCGTTCCCGTATCAAAGAAACATCGACCTATCCGTGCGTGAGGCCGAAGTGATTCAATTTGCAGCTGCCGGAAAAACCAATCGCGACATCGCGACCATACTCGATATCAAGCCGGACACGGTCAACAAAACGATCCTGCGCGCCGCCAACAAGCTTGGCACGCTCAACCGGGCGCACACTGTGGCGACAGCAATCGCAAAGAACATGATTTTCGCATGACCTGAAATGTCCCTTTTTAGGGACATGCGAACCCGCTCGACTTGTGGAACCTCTGAGATGCTCAAAAGGAGGCCCCTGCTCGTGTACCAAACCATAAAACCGGAAGATCGGGCGAAGCATGTCGCGACGATCGATAGCATGCACCGCAATCGCTATGACGTCTGCGTCTCACAATGGGGCTGGGACATTCCAGGCATAAAGCCCGGCTATGACAAGGATCAATTTGACACGGATCAGACGATCTACATCACGATCACCGACCCCGACTTGGGCAGGGTGGTCGCCTCGACCCGCATGAACCCGACAACCGAGCCGCATATGATGAGCGAGTTATTTGCACATTATTGCACGCTGCAACCCTACCCTGAGCGCCATGACACCTGGGAATGCTCACGCTATGTCATAGACCGGACGCTGTACAATGATCCGCTCAAGGAATTCAAAATTCGTTGCAGCCTCGGCGTTGGGATCGCGCAGTATTGTGTCGAGAACGGCATCAATCAGGTCTCCTGGTTGACCCATCAAAAATTCTTCCAGCGCATCCAGAAGGCATGGAAAACTGAGCCGCTCGGTCTACCAGTGCAAGAGACACCGGACGGTTGGGCCTGGGTGCCAGCCGTGTCGCAAGTCGACGCGGCGACCTATGCCCGTCAGCGCGACCGCCTCGCAAATGCTGAACAGGTGGTGTCCGAAATGGTCCAAATGCATCGCCAACGCAAAAATCCGCACGCCGCATGAGGAGACGCATGATGTTAACCGACCAGGAAAAACGAACCTTTGATTCAGATGGTGTGATCTGTCTGCGAGGCGTCTTGAGCCCGCGCGAAATCGCTAAGCTCACGCAAAGGGTCGACACACAACTGGCTGAGCTTTCAACCTCCAAAACGGGGTATGATTTAGAAGATATCGCCCGGCAAATCTGGACATCGGAGGGCATGATCGCCACTCAGGAGGCGACCCGGTTCGACATGGACAGTCTGCGGGACGCTCTTGAGGCAGATGAACTTGCGAGACCCCTGCTCGAGGAAGAGCTGAAAGCGGGGGAAGGATGTTTCTTCTATGATGTCGCTGCCTGGCAACACGATCATGGCGTTCGGGAGGTCGCCTTTGATTCTGCCTTGCCTGCACTCGTGGCAGACCTGCTCGACACGCAGTATCTCAATTTCTGGGAGGATACGACGTTCGTCAAAGGTCCGCGCAGTCGGCAGAAAACAGCCTTTCACCAGGACCTCGCCTATTTTCAGATTGCCGGCGATCATTGCGTGATCGTGTGGATTCCGCTGGACCCGGCTAATCCGGAGAATGGCGTCGTCGAATACGTGCGCGGGTCGCACAAATGGAATGAGGTTTACGCCCCGAATGTGTTCATCTCACAGACCCCGATCGCGGCATCGCCGGAACAGCGCTGCCCGGATATTGAGGGACATCGCGAGAAGTACGACATTGTCAGCTTTGACGTTGAGCCGGGTGACGTGATCATTCACCACGTGCTGACCATTCACGGGGCGGGTGGCAACATGACGGACCAGTGGCGCCGGGCCATGTCATTTCGCTATTGCGGTGACCGCGTGCGATATTTTGATCGACCAGGCGCAATCCCGCAGGTTGGGGTCCACGGCGATCTCGAAAATGGGGATCGATTATTCTCCCGCGATTATCCAGTCGTTTGGCCGAAACCGTGGCCCGAGGTCAATCTGGCAGAGCTGTACCGTGCGCAAGCAATACCAGACCGCAACTCATCAGAAAGCAGACCAGACGCGTGACCAATGTGCACCCGGATATCGTCGAAACGTCGCGGCTGCTCGCCAAGGCGCTGTCTGATTTGGCCGGCATCTTTGAAGACCTCTACGTCCCCGATGATCCCGCAGAACCGATCAACCAGGCGCTGCACGATGAGATCGCGAGCGCCTTACACACAGCCCATATCTGCCTGACCGATTATGTCGCGCGCGCGCATCAGGGAAGCGGTCAATGGCCGATATAAAGGCCGACGCAATATGACTTGCTCGCCCTCGGCAAAGAGACCTCAATAGAACAGCTTTCTGAACCGCAGCGTCACGACCCGTCCCTGAGGATCAAGCAAGTCCGGTTGATAGGTCACAGGCGTCAGACCGGCTGTGTCGGAAACGCGCTGCTTTGCGTCAAAGACATTCTCGACGGACAAAGCCAGCCGCGTACTGTCGAGGACCGGATATCGCAAGAGCAATCGAGGATTGTTGCCGAAATTATATTGTAGCCGCAGGTT
>JBCCZH010000306.1:0-4174 GCA_039188075.1 Pseudomonadota bacterium | reverse complement strand
GGGACCGGCGCGTCGCCTGAATAGTCATAGAATCCACGGCCAGCCTTGCGGCCAATCCAGCCGGCTTCAACATATTTTACCAGCAGGGGACAGGGACGATACTTTGTATCGGCGAGTCCATCATGCAGCACTTGCATAATCGAGAGACACGTATCCAAACCGATAAAGTCGGCCAGGGTCAGAGGCCCCATCGGATGATTGGCGCCCAGGCGCATGGCCGTGTCGATACTCTCAACCGTGCCGACCCCTTCATACAGGGCATAGACCGCTTCATTGATCATCGGCACCAGAATGCGGTTTACGATAAAGGCGGGATAATCTTCGGCATTGGTCGTCGTCTTGCCGAGCCGATCAGCAAATCCCATTGCCATTTCATACGTGTCCTGATCCGTGGCCAGGCCACGAATGATCTCCATCAGCTTCATCAGCGGGACCGGATTCATGAAATGCAGTCCGATGAAACGCTCCGGCCGATCCGTGGTCGAGGCCAGACGGGTGACAGAGATGGAGGATGTGTTTGTTGCCAGATAGGCATGGGCCGGAACGACCTGGCACAAATCGGCGAAGATCTTTTCCTTGATCTCGCGATTCTCGGTCGCGGCCTCAATGGCGAGATCCGCTTGCCCCAGCGGGTCCAGTGTGACGGAGGTCTGGATCCGGGACTGAGCTGTCTTCATCTGCTCCATGGAGATCAGCTCGCGCGACAATTGCCGGCTCATATTCTTTTCAATTGTGGTCAGGCCAGCATCGAGCGCGTCTTGAGAGATGTCGCTCAAAATCACATCATAACCGGCAAGCGCACACACATGTGCGATGCCATTGCCCATCTGTCCCGCGCCGACGACGCCTACGGTCTTGATTTCAGCCACTTTCGTCTCCCGTCGGAAATAGTCATATCTAACGGAACTAGGTTGCTTGTGCAGTGCGGCAAAGCAACCGTGGATTTCTTTCGCAGTTGCAAAAGACCGCTGGCTGTCGCTTCAGGGCCACAGCCGGAGGGGTCAAGCGGCCGATTCGGTTTGCCGGCTCGCCGCCGCAGCCTGAATCGTTTCCAGCAAGGACCGGCGCAGACCTTTATCGTCAATATTTTGATAGGCTTTGACCAGTGCCACCGCTTCGACATCCATCACGGGCAGGCTTGGCGGATGTTCATCCTCTTGCACCGTCATGCGATGTGGAAGATTGAGCATCTCATCCACGCCCTCATAAAAATATGTGATTGTGATTCCCAGAACCTGCGCGATTTCGAACAAGCGCCCCGCGGCAATTCTGTTGACACCCTTTTCGTATTTCTGAACCTGTTGAAACGTCAATCCAAGCTTTTCGCCCAGTTGTTCTTGCGTCAATTTAAGTTCTCGACGTCGCCACCGAAGTCTTTGTCCAACTATTCGATCGATTCCGCTCGGAATTTTATTTTCAGACATCCACCACCCATCTTTCTGCACCCCCATTTATACTCTTAGCGTCGCCAGCTAATAAAGGCTAGCCCCGTAAACAGTACTAATGTGAGCCAGAACAATGTTTCACCGAAGCGTTGGTAGATGGTGTTATTCAACCGTTCCGGGAGCGGCGATCGCAGCACCGCCGAGCGCCACCCGGCTGGATCGCCAGGATAAGGGTTTCCTGCGCCGAACTCGCGGCCATAGCCATCGACCATGGCGGTCACGCCACGTGTCGCCACGCGCGCCATGGGCAGGCCGCTCTCAATCGCGCGATAGCGATTCTGGGCGTAGTGCTGGGCCGGGCCGAGTCCACCGCCAAACCAGGCATCATTGGAAATCACCACGATCCACTCTGCGGCGTCGCGTTGCGGCGCTGCCTTGCGCACGATTTCCGGAAACAGGCCTTCATAACAGATTAGCGGGATGAAGGGTGGAGCAACGGCCTGTGGCAAAAGCACGGTGGCCTCGGCCCCAGGTTCAAAGCCGCTCTTTGCCATACGCTGCATCGCCGACGGCAGGATGCCGGAAATGCTCTCGCCGAATGGAATGATTTTTGACGCCGGCAATTCGCCAAAGGGCACGAGTCGATGTTTGTCATAGAGCGCCGACAGACCCGCCGTGTTCGGACCCGCGGTAAACATGACCAGACTATTATAGGCTTTCACGTCGTCGCCTTGCCGTGTGAAGCGCGCTGATCCCGCGATCAGGGCCCGACGCCCGAGAAAGGCTGTCACAAGATCGAGCAGGTCATTGTCCTCGAGAATGCCATAAGGCAGCGCGCCTTCCGGCCAGATGATGATGTCACCATCTTCGCTCGGCACGTCGCGCATCAATTCGATATAGCGCGCGACGACGGGCTCACCCCGGTCCTTGAACTTCTCGGCTTGCGGAACCCCGGCATCCATCAGCACCACGGTGCGTTCGGTCATCACGGTATCATTGCTCAACCGCTGCGCGCCCCAGGCCCAGGAGAACCCGACTAGCGCCACCGCCATCAAGACGGGCACAGCACGCCCGAGAACGCCTTTATCCTCGCGCGTGTCGACCAGCGCGGCTGGAGATGCCGTGACCAGCAGCGTGATCAGGGTCAACCAGTACACGCCGCCAATCGAGGCCACTTGTGACAAGGCCCCTCCCGGCGCCCACGTGGTGCCAGGCAGATTCCAAGGGAAGCCGCCAAATAGCGTTCCGCGGATCAGCTCAGCACCCCCCATGAAGACCGCGAAGATAAAGACCCGTGACGGCGATGCCGACCAGAACGCACCTGCAAGGGCGCACGCCGCCCCCCAGATCAAGGCCATCCCGCCGGGCAAGGCGATCAGCGGCATCCACAGGAAAATGGCATGCTTCTCCGGCTCGACCAGGAAAGGCAGGGCGGTCCAGTACATCCCGACCAGGAAGTATCCAAAGCCAAAGGCCCAAGCGCGGGCGAACATGGCCCGGCCCCATTGGCGCTGGCTGCGCGCGCCATCCAGCATCCAGACCAGGCCTGTGAGCGCGATGACCAGGGCTGGCGAAAGATGAAACGGCGCAAAGCCGAGGGCACAGAACGCGCCGAGCAGAATCGCGAACAGCATCGCCGTCAGGCCGCGCGTGCGCGCCACCGCTTCATGTGTTGCGGTCAGGACGCGCAAGCCATGACTGCGCGGCGTTTGGTGTTCAATCATGAGTTTTGCTCCGTCGCCGGTTGGCGAACGACCAGGCGCTGTATGCGCCGCACATCAGATTCCAGGATTTCGAGATCGACCCCTTTCGGGTGCGGCAGGACCTCCCCACGCAGGGGAACGCGACCGGCCAGGGCAAAGGCAACGCCGCCCAGCGTGTCGACATCATGATCTTCCAATTCCAGTTCCAGACCCGTTTCCTCGGCAAAATCGTCGGTTTCCATACGGGCATCGACTTCCCAGGCCAGCCGTCCGCGGCGCACCAGCATGGCGACTTCTTCATCATGTTCGTCTTCGATGTCACCCACGATTTCTTCGACCAGGTCTTCGAGACTGACCAGGCCGTCCGTGCCGCCATATTCGTCGACGACCAGCGCCAGGTGCGTGCGTGAGGCCTGCATCTTCACGAGCAGATCCGGCAGCGGCATGGAGGGGGGCACAAACAGAATGTCGCGGCGCAGGCGTTCCAGCGGCACGTCATCATCATCCGGCGCATCACCATTGGCTCGGGCAATCTCGCCAATCACATCACGAATATGAACCACGCCGACCGGATCATCCA
This sequence comes from Pseudomonadota bacterium, assembly GCA_039188075.1. Classification (GTDB taxonomy): domain Bacteria; phylum Pseudomonadota; class Alphaproteobacteria; order Caulobacterales; family Hyphomonadaceae; genus Henriciella. The sequence continues at coordinate 506 of JBCCZH010000306.1, read as the reverse complement.
GGGTCTCGCGATAGACCGGCAAGCGTGAATGGGCTTCATTGGCATAGAGCTGGATGAGATCATCAAGGCTGGTCGACAATTCGACGCCGATAATCTCGGCCCGGGGAATCATCACATCCTCAACCCGGGCGCTTTCGAAATCAGCAATCCGCAATCGCATTTCCTTTTGCGACGGCGCAACGGGGTCTTCCGGAACGGGTTCGGCGGGTGGTTCGCTGTTTTTTCTGAAAAGGCCCATCAGGCCTTTGCGTCTTTCCGACATAAGTTTCTATGATCCCGCCTGTGCGCGTTAGAATCGCAATTTACATATATGGATCAGGCCAGCCAAGAGATGCAAGCGCCTCAATCTCCAAGGCCTCCATTTCGGCTGCCTCTGTGTCATCTTTGTGGTCATGCCCCAATAAGTGCAGCAGGCCATGAATCAGAAGATGCGACACATGCTGAGGCAGCGTCAGTTCGCGCGTTTTGGCATCGGCTTGCGTGACTCCGAGCGCGAGCGCGATATC
>JBCCZH010000305.1:0-4174 GCA_039188075.1 Pseudomonadota bacterium | reverse complement strand
GACACGCCTTGATGATGAAGCCGAAGCCAAACCCATGGCCGAGCCGAACGCGTTTCTGGAAGAAGCGCTGTTCAATGCCCGGACCATCATGTTGACCGGAGGCGTCGATGACAAGCTGGCCCGGCGCGTGTGTGAGCGCCTTCTGGCGCTGGCCTCAGACAGTTCCGACCCGATCCTTCTGGTGATCTCGTCACCCGGCGGACACGTCGAGTCGGGCGACATGATCCATGACATGATCAAATTTGTCGGTGCTCCGGTGAAAGTTCTGGGCTCTGGCTGGGTCGCCAGTGCCGGAGCACTGATCTATGCCGCCGCTCAAAAGGAAAACCGGTTCGCACTGCCCAATACACGCTTCCTGTTGCACGAACCGCGCGGCGGGGTTGGCGGTCAGGCCTCTGACGTGGAAATTCAGGTTCGGGAAATCGTGCGCATGCGCGAACGCCTGAACAAGATTTTCGCGGAAGCCACAGGTCAACCTCTGAAAAAGATCGTGGAAGATACCGACCGTGATCACTGGATGAGCGCCGAAGAAGCCGTCAAATACGGCCTGGTCAGCAAGATCGTTTCGCACCATAGCGAGATCAAATAGCAGAAAAATTCCGTCAGGTTTGCAAGCCGTAAAGGAATTGCGGGCAATTTCTCATACTTGAACGTAGAGTATGAGGGACTTTTATGCCGGTTTGCCTGGGCGATTTTGCTGAGAGCGCGAAGCCAATTTCGGCCAGTATGCCGCTTGCTACGGTGGTCGATCGCTTTCTGAACGACCCGCAGGCCCAGTATTTTATCCTGGTCCGCGACAAACGTCCGGCGGGCCTGATCAGCCGGACCCTGACCTTTGAATTTGCCGCCAGTGCCGGCCAGAACAATCATGCCGCGCTGGCGATTGGTGATCTGATCACCGCGCGCGCCCTGATCCTCAAGGCGGACACAACCGTCGAGTCTTTCGTGGCCAAGGCTGGCAAGCATATTGATGCGGTCATTTCCCGCGGCTGTATCATTGTCGAAGACAAGCGGTTCAAAGGTGTGCTTAGCCCGACCAAGCTGCAGGAAGCATTGATTGCCGCGCTTGGCACCGCCCCGGCGCCGGTACCGGAAGCGCCGGATCTCAGCAAATTATCCTCGAATAGCCGCCAGACGCCTTTGCTCGGAACGCTGGCCCATGAAATCCGCACACCGCTGACGGCGATTATGGGGCTCTCTGAAATGCTCGCGGGCCGGGTCCGCGATGAGTATGAGAAAGACCTCGCCCAAACCATAGTTCGGTCCAGCCACACGCTGGATCGCATTCTGACGGATACGCTGGACTTTGCCCGGCTTGAGGCGGGCAAGCTGAACGTCAACAAGGAAGCGGCCGACCTGACCGAGCTGACCGATGATTTGCGCCGGCTCTGGGCTTCCGAAGCCTCGCGCCGTGGCCTTGCCTTGCGCATCGGCTTTGTGCCGGACGGGCCGCATTATGTTCAGACCGATATTGGCCGGGTGCGCCAGATCGCCAATAATCTGATTTCCAACGCGCTGAAATTCACCAAGGAAGGCGAAGTCTCGACGACATTGTCGACGCAATCCCTGGGCGGTGTGTTGATGCTCTCTTTGTCTGTCGCGGATACCGGGCGCGGACTGACGCCGGAACAGCGCGAACGCTTCATGGAAGTGTTTGAAAAGGGTCCCGAGATTGATGGCGTCAAAGGCTGGGGCCTCGGCCTGACCATTTCGCGGGCGCTCGCGACCGGTCTTGGCGGCGAGCTGACTCATGCCGACAATCCGAAAGGCGGTAGCGTCTTCACATTGAGCATTCCGGTTGAGCGCGTGCCGAGCACCGTCACTAAACTGGATGAGCCGGCAACCCCGAAACGCGGCAAGTTCGAGCTTGGCGACATCCTGCTGGTCGAAGATCACGAAGCCTCGGCGATGATTGTGATCAATGCGCTGGAACAAGCGGGATGGACCGTTCACCATGCCGGAACCCTTCATGCCGCGGAATCCTATGTCGCGCTGACCAAGTTCCAGGCCGTGATTACCGATCTGCACCTGCCGGATGGCAACTCGATGGGCTTCATTGAGGGCTTGCGGCGCCGGGCCGGCGTCAATGCCGCAACGCCAATCATTGCGCTGACGGCAGACACGACCGAGAGCCGTCGACAGGCCTGTATCGCCATGGGCGCAGACCGTGCCATGAAGAAACCGATTACCGGTCCGGAACTGGTCGCGACGATTGCGGATGTCCTGATGTCGCGGGCGGCAGGACATGTCACCACCGTCGAATTGCGCGGGCGCATGGCGGGCTGAGCCCGGCCTGACTTTCACATTCCTTCGATCTCGACGACAAGGCTTGCCTTGGCTGTCTGAATGCGCGATCTCACCGGGCAAACAAGATTTAAAATCGGGAGAGCGCTATGCGCGACGTGAGCCATTTCATTGGCGGCAAACAGGTGGCCGGAACTTCAGGCCGGTTTGGCGATATCTACAATCCGAACATTGGCGAAGTACAGGCCCGCGTGGCGCTGGCCACCGAAGCGGAAGTGGCGGCCGCCGTAGAGAACGCCAAGTCGGCATTCCCAGCCTGGGCGGCAACCAATCCGCAACGCCGCGCGCGTGTGATGTTCGAATTCAAACGCCTGCTCGAAGCGAATATGGATGAACTCGCCGAATTGCTCTCGTCCGAGCATGGCAAGGTCATCGCCGACTCCAAGGGCGATGTGCAGCGCGGCATTGATGTGGTCGAGTTTGCGTGTGGCATTCCGCACCTGCAAAAGGGCGAGTATACGGAAGGCGCTGGTCCAGGCATCGATGTTTATTCCATGCGCCAGCCGCTTGGTGTGGTCGCTGGCATCACGCCGTTCAATTTCCCTGCCATGATCCCGTGCTGGATGTTCGCCGTGGCGATCGCCTGCGGCAATACGTTTATCCTCAAGCCGTCTGAGAAAGACCCGTCTGTGCCGCTGCGCATGGTCGAGCTGTTCATGGAAGCCGGCGCGCCGGAAGGCGTGCTCAATATGATCAATGGCGACAAGACCGCGGTCGATGCCATCCTGACCCATCCCGATATCAAGGCGGTGAGCTTTGTCGGCTCGTCTGATATTGCCCAATATGTTTATGCGACGGGCACGGCCCACGGCAAACGCGTGCAGGCCATGGGCGGGGCGAAGAACCATGGCATCATCCTGCCGGATGCCAATATGGATCAGGCGGTGAAAGACATTGTCGGCGCGGCTTATGGCTCCGCGGGCGAGCGCTGCATGGCACTGCCTGTGGCGGTCACGGTTGGTCAGAGGACGGGTGATGAGTTTGTCGAGCGGATGATGGACGCGGCCCAGGGCCTTAAAGTCGGTGTCTCCACGGATGCAGAGGCGCATTATGGCCCCGTGGTCTCCGCCGCGCACAAGGCCAAGGTCGAAAGCTACATTCAGATGGGCGTCGATGAAGGCGCGGATCTCAAGCTCGATGGCCGGGGCCACACCCTACAAGGTCATGAGAAAGGCTACTTTATCGGGCCGTCGCTCTTCGATCACGTGAAGCCCGGTATGCAATCCTATGAGGAAGAAATTTTCGGACCGGTCCTGCAAGTCGTGCGGGCGGAAACACTTGAAGAAGCGGCAGCCCTGCCCAGCAAACACCAATATGGCAATGGCGTTGCGATCTTCACTTCAAATGGTCGGGCCGCGCGCGAATTCGCGGCGCAGGTCAATGTCGGCATGGTTGGCATCAACGTGCCGATCCCCGTGCCGGTCAGCTATCACACCTTTGGGGGCTGGAAACGCTCGGCCTTTGGCGACACCAATCAGCATGGCCCGGAAGGCGTGCGGTTCTGGACCAAGATCAAGACGGTGACGTCCCGCTGGCCAGAAGGCGATATTGGCGATCAGGCCTTTATCATTCCGACGATGGGCTAGCGTCCGGATCCGGTGTCTTGCGCACCGGGACTTCAAAGCCGCAAATGTCCAGGATTTCTGGCGGCTTGCGGTAGAAGAAGTCTTCTTCACGCACGCGTTTCTCCGTCTTGGCGTCTTCAAAGGCCTGGCTCGGCATGGCCTGCACCTGATATTTCGGGCGGATCATTTCATCCATGTCCGCGGCGACCGTCATGGACAGGATCTCGTCACCTACATCTGGTGCCTGGATCACGCCGCTTTCAATCGCGCGGACTCCGCGTTTGAGTTTCTGGACATATTGCATG
>JBCCZH010000304.1:0-4174 GCA_039188075.1 Pseudomonadota bacterium | reverse complement strand
TGGCGCCACGGCTTCATTGTCCGCCATTTCAAGCACCATCCGGATCTGCTCCGCGACGGCTTTCGCTTCCGGGGTGTTGGCTTCCGCCAGCTGGGCGTCTCGTGAGACGACATCCGTTTCCTGGGTCGGACTCGGCAGCAGAGCCAGCGCGGCCTTGATGCGGGGGTCCAGTCTTGGATCATTGGCTATGTCTGGCATTGTGCTTCATCTCTCTGTCTTTGACAAAGAGACAAGCATAGGACTTGCGGGATCGGCCAGTTTGTCGTCGCGACAGGCGCAGCGATCAGGCGAATTGCGGGGCGATTTTCAGATTTTTCACCCAACCCAGCTTCTCATAGGCCAGCAGGATGGTGCCATTATAATCGACAATCCGGTTCCACAGACCCTTGCGCGGGCGGTGCAGGGCGCTTTGTGGCTCTTCATGATGGTGATCATGGAAAGCTTCGCCGCCGGTCAGCAAGCCGATCAGGTGATCGGCCCATTTTGGTGTCGGCAAATGGCCGAGGACATTAATGCCATAGACGGTGGCGTGGAATTGAATGGCCCGGCCAATGACGAAACAGGCATGGCAGATTGCGGTCAGGATCAGCGACCCGCCCGCGGCCCAGACAATGAGGTAGATGGCCGCCGGAACAACCAGGTGCAGGACCAGGGACAGCGAATTGTAGAACTGATCCATCCAGACCACGATCGGCTTCTTTTTCAGCCACATGGGCATCGGCCGCATCATGTCTTTCGCATCACGCCAGATGATCCAGCCGACCCAGGCCCAGCGCTTGGACTCGAACGGATTATGCGGATCGCCGGGCTTGTCTGAAAAGCGGTGATGCTGGCTGTGATAATTGACCCAATCGCGCACCGTTCCCTGCATGGCAATCATCAGATTGATCATGGTGACAACCTGACCGGGCGCTTTCAGCTCGCCCGCCTTGTGCTGCATGATACGGTGCAGCGGGCCGATACCAGCATTGCAAACGAAAATGGACAAGGCCACGATGCCGAGGCCGAGGGGCAGGTAATACCAGCGCAGGGTCAGCCCTGAAATTGCCAGGCCAAGGACGATCATGGTGATCAGCATGGCCAGGCCCAGCGCAGGGTACAGAAAGGCCGAGAAGAAACTCGCAAAGTTGAACGTGGTCCAAGTTTTCGGAATCGCGACTGAGCGAGGGATCATTCTGAAGGCCTCCAATATCTGGTAATGTGAGTATGCGAGCAAGTCGCCTACCAAGCTGTTAAGACTCGTTCGCAAATCAGAAAAGTCCTGTTCTGATCAAATCTCTGCAATCTTTTGAAGTGTGACGGGAGAGTCACGATTTTTGAGACTCTCCCATAAGTTTCTATCGATTATCGAATTCAGACCGCACTAATTCCAGACCGCGACGCGTAATGCGATAGGGCTGACCCTGTTTGGAGGCGATCGCGCGCCGCCGCTTCAGCTTGCGGAACAATAGCAGATCAAGGCCCGGCGCACGCCAGCCATCGCGATTGATCACGATCACGCGGTCAATTTTGCAATGTTCATTGCGTTCGATTTCAATCCGCCCGCCTTGCGCGAGCAAGTGAAGGATGCGCTGTTCAGCGCGAGAGATATCCATGGTTTTGAATGTCCGATGAGGCGTGCCTGGCACGCATTGAAACAGACTGATCCATGCACTGGATCAGAACTCTGGTCTGTTTCTGGCCCCGCGGCGATCTGGTGGATGCCTAAGGGCCTTTACCGGGTCTCGGACAGGTTAAACATAAAGTCTCCGTTACGGGCGCCGGATAGCGAAAACGACCGGTTGTCGTCAAGCCTGCTCGCCGTTTTCGCAAAAATATGTCTTAGTTGGCGCAAGCCGGAAGACCGGCGCGACCAAGTGGAGGAATACGTATGAGCAAGATGAATGACATGCTGTCAGGGCTACGCCGGGTGGTGACCGCCAATGATGCGGATGGCAAATCGCATATCATGATTGATGGCGGCCCTGCGGATGAGTTCCGCACGGGTGATCTCGGCGGTCTGTTGGAGATCTGGCATGATGATGTGTCCGGTGCGCTCGATGCCGCGCCTTGCGAAGACAAGGGGGCGGGCACGCCCATCCTGTCACCCGATCATGGCAAAGTGAAAATTCGCTGGTTCACCGCGGGACCAACGCCGGAAGGCGCGCCGCCGGAAATGATCGCCGATCTGACCCGCCAGGCCTTTGTTGCCATTGGGGCCGGTGACCATCAACCGGATACGTCCAAACATCCGGCCATGCATACAACGCATACGCTGGATGCGATCATTCTGGTGAAGGGACGGGTCCGCCTCATCCTCGACAAGGAAGAAACCGTAATCGGGCCGGGCGATGTCGTGATTCAACGCGCCACCAATCATGCTTGGGCAGTCGATAATGACGAACCGGCTTTATTCGTGGCGGTTCTGGTCGACCGCACCTAGGCTCTCTGCCGGGGCAATGCTCTCCGCCCAGACTTTGCAGCCCAGCTTGCCGCGGCAATCACCACGCACTTCCAGCGAGGCATGGCTGACGCCGAACCCCTGATCGTTCGCCGTTGAGATCAGGCTGACCACGGCATCGCTGGCCGACAATTCGTGGGCCTGTCCACATTTTTCGCAGACAAACAGGGCGAGCGGGACATCGCTCGGACCCAGATCAAGGGCGAAATAGGCGTTCAGGCTTTCGACGCGCGTGACAAATCCAAGTGAGACCAGGAAATCGAGCGCGCGATAGGCGGTCGGTGGCGATACCGACCCGACCCCATCCAGCGACGCCAGCACTTCGTAAGCGGTCAGGGGGCGTTTCGCATCCAGCAGCAGGGTCAGCACGTGTTTGCGAATGGCGGTCAGGCTCTTGCCATTCAGCTGCGCTTCTTCCGCAGCGGCTTGAACCAGGTCCTCCTTCGAGGGCTTTACGGCATCGGGCTGGCGCCATCTGCGGCGATGCAGGCGGCGTTTTCCGGTTGCAGGCGTGCGGGTGCGAAGACGTGTCATAGTATGACGTATATGCCGCACTGAGCTTGCCGTCGAGTTAAATTGTTTGCGTTGACGTCAACGGAGCGGTTGACGAGGGTAAAAACGGAACATAAAAAGAACAAATTATGTACATATGGGCGAAGCAGGGCTGATATGAGTGCGATCACCACCACATCTGATGTGCTTGATGAGGCGTTGCGGCAGGCGGGGATGGAAGATGCCTTCGATGATCGCGGACAGGCCTATGAGGATTGTCCGGGATGTGGCGCGCGCAATGGACTGAAGCTCTCACTCGCGCGAGGGCAGGTGCATTGCGCGGCCTGTGGCACGCAAGGCCCGCTACTCGCTTATCTGCGAGAGAAAGTGGAGGCTGGCGAATGGAACCATGAACCGTTCTCCGAAGCAGAGATTATTCCCATACAGCCGCGCTTGCCGAGACCCGAACTGGAGGTCGTGTCTGATAACGCGCCGCCGGTTCCGGCGTCGATTGAGCCAGCACCCTTGATTGCCGAGCTGGTTGATGAGGGGACTGCAGCGTCCGAACATCCGCCCAGGGAAAAACGATCCGGGCGGTCCGGTGTCACCGGCGAGCGGATCATCATGACCTTGCTCGCTGTGATCTTTCTTGGCGCTGGCCTGGCGGCGGCGGCGCTGTCGGGGTTCGCGAATTTTCAGGCTTTCAGTCTCGGCGTCAGTGATGTGAGCCAGGCGCAGGTCTGGGGTTGGAGCGGCGTGATTGCGTCGGTCTGTTCGTTTGGCGGGTTCACCTTTTTCTGGTGGCACCTGTCGGGGCACCGCCGGGGGGAGGCGTTGCGGGCGCTGGTCTTCGCGCTCGCAGGCGCGGGGACCAGCATTGCCGGCACGACCCTCTATATGATGAACAATGAGCAGGGGCAGGCGGTGAAATGGCAGAGCGCCAGTGATTTGCGGGCCCTGACCGAAACCGAGATTGCTGACTGGACGCGGCAGCTTGAAGGCATTCCGGCCGAGACGCGATCGATTGACGGGCTTAAAGCCTATCTTGCCGGGGTCGAAGCGGCGGGGCGGACGCATCAGAAACCGTATCGCGACGCTCAAAATGAGTTAGGCCTGGCCGAACGTCGCGCGACGCTGGAACAGAAAATTGCAACCGCGCGAGCAGAGCTGCGTCAGGCGGTCACCATTGGGTCGGATACGCGGCCAGCGCAGAGTCTGCCAGCCTGGTTCTTTGCGTTGATG
>JBCCZH010000303.1:0-4175 GCA_039188075.1 Pseudomonadota bacterium | reverse complement strand
TCAACCGTAACCGTTTCGCCATTTATCTTAAGTGTCGCCATGCCTCGCATCCTCCGGCGTTATTGCGCGAAGATCCCCAATAGGATTTTCGTCCCGCATTAACCTAAATAATGATCGAAACGTTCACCGAGTAAAGAGCGTCCAGCAAGATTTTTCGAGAAGTATTTGCACTCGCTTCTCATTCTCAAACCGCTGTAATTGCTACAGAATGGGCGCGATGGGGAGTACGCGGACAAGCGCGCCAGAATCCTGAGCTTTTTCATTGGCTAAGCGTCGAATGAGGGCATTATGGTGAACGAATGTGCTAAGCAATGAGCTATCCTGGCTTGGCGCCGGCGTGACAGCTAATTCACCCTCATCATTGATCTCAATCCGCGCGCGCATGAAGTGTTCACGCGGTCCATTGCCGGACACAGGCTGGCTCAGTCTGGCTGAAACCAGGTTTGGTCGCCAATCGGCACCCAGCAATGGTGACAAAAAGAGCATCGCGCAGACCATGGCGGATGCCGGATTGCCAGGAAGCCCGAGAACCAAAGTTTGGTCCCGCCGCGAAAACCAGGTCGGCTTGCCCGGGCGGATGGCGATTTTCTTGAATACGGGCTCGAAACCGCGTTCGGTGAATGCCGCGTGCATATGATCATGGTCACCGACCGACGCGCCCCCAATCGGCAGCAGGATATCGACATTGGCGGCATCAATGTGCGTCTGAATCGATTCTATGGAGTCGCTGGCAACGCCCAGCCGAACCGGCTCACCGCCCCAGCCTGCAATCAAACCGGCCAGTCCATAAGGATTCGAATTGACGATCTCCCCAGCCTGTAGATCTGAGCCCGGGGGGCGTAACTCGTCGCCATTTGACAGCATGCCAACGCGCAAGGGACGTTCTACGTGCACTGTCGGGTTATTCCCGGCGGCGGCGACCGCCAGATGAGCGGGTTCGAGCAAAGAGCCTGCCGGCACCAATATATCGTCGAGTTGAAAGTCGATGCCGGGCGCCCGGATATGACGCCGTTCTTCCGAGTCTTCGAGGATGACCACGTCATCGCCGTCACGCTCGGTATTCTCCTGAATAATGATGTGATCCGCCCCGTCTGGCACGACAGAACCGGTAAATATGCGCACCGCTGTCCCGCGCCGAACGGCGCCAGAGAATGGATGACCTGCGGGCGCAGTCCCGATGACTTTCAAGCGCGTCCCTGCGGTGCGCGCTTCGTCAAACTGCACCGCATATCCATCCATGGCGGACATCGCATCCGACGGGCGCGCGACGTGCGCCAAAATGGGTTCGGTCAAGCGTCGCCCCAATGCATCCATGATCGAGATGCGTTCTGTCTGCACAGGAATTCGGTTGGCCCGAAGCAGACTGATCGCCTGTTCGACGTTGATCAGGTCGCTCATGCAGTGGAATTCCGATAAGGGCCAGATTTACCGCCCGTCTTTTCGAGCAATTCAATGCCGTAAATGCGCATCGATTTATCGACGGCCTTGAGCATGTCATACAGCGTCAGGCAGGCACCGCTGACCGCGGTCAGCGCTTCCATCTCAACGCCGGTCTTTCCAGTTGTCTTGACCCGGGCCGAGACTTCAAATGCGTGCTCCGCCGGCACAGGTTGAATGTCCACTTTCAACCCAGACAAGGGGAGGGGATGACAGAGCGGGATCAGGTCTGCGGTTTTCTTAGCCGCCATGATCCCGGCCAGCTCTGCAATGGCGATGGGGTCGCCTTTCCTGGTGTCGCGCCCAGTCGCAGCGTCAAATGCCTCAGCAGACATCCGAATGAAGCCATGCGCGACGGCCTCACGTGTCTTGTCGGCCTTGTCAGAGACGTCGACCATGCGGGCGCGGCCATCCGGGCCGATATGGGTAAGATCACTCACGCTAGGTCTCCATCAGGCGCGGCATCAGTTCGACCAGATTGCAAGGCTTGTGGCGGCTGTCGAGCTGGAAGGAAATGACCTTGTCCCAGCCATCTTTGACCGCGCCATTTGACCCGGGCAAGCAGAAGATGAAGGTGCCTTTGGCGAGGCCCGCCACCGCGCGTGACTGCAGGGTCGACAGGCCAACCGATTGATAGCTGACCTGATGAAAAATCACCGAGAAGCCATCAATCGTTTTCTCAAACAGGGGCGTGACGGCTTCTGGCGTGACATCACGACCGGTCAGCCCGGTTCCGCCGCTGGAGACAACGACATCCACGTCCGGAGAATCAATCCAGGCTTCGACGCATGCGCGTATGGTTGGCGGATCGTCCTTGATGATCTTGCGGTCCGCCAGCACATGACCGGCATCTTGCAATCGCTGCACAAGCAGGTCGCCAGACGTATCCGTTTCCAGTGTGCGTGTGTCACTCACCACAAGTATCGCGATGCGCACAGGTTTGAATTCGAGTGTCTCGTCTATTCCGGCCATAGCTTAAACGGTTTCCTTCTTTGTCCAGCGCGACGCATCCGCATAATCAGCGTCGCGCGGCTCGATCCAATGTGCTCCCCTTGCGGTGCTTTCCTTTTTCCAGAACACCGCTTCGGTCTTCAGATAATCCATCAAGAAATCTGCCGCATCGAATGCCGCGCGGCGATGCTTTGCGGCAGCGGCGACGAAGACAATTGTGTCGCCAGGTTTCATCTCTCCAATACGATGCAGAACCAGAACGTCATCGAGGGCCCATCTTGACCGGGCATCTGCGATCGCCGCCTCTATGCCATGCTCGGTCATTGGGGAATAGGCCTGTAAAAACAGCGTGTTGACCTCGCCTTGCTGCGCCTCAGGCCGGACCTGGCCACTAAATGTCACAATTCCGCCAGCCCCTGGTGCTCGGGATTCGAACTGGTTCAATTCCAGTCCTGCATCAATCGGGTCGCCGGATATGCGAAGCATCTAGCCGCCTCCAACCGGTGGCATGAACGCGATCTCTGATGCGTCGCCAACCGGCGCCGTATCAAACGTGATCTCGCTATCGATCGCAATCCGAACGGTCGGGTCGAGCAAGGCGCCTGACGCGTCGAAGCGCACGTCCAGCCATTCGCGCAGGGCGCCTGCGGTTTCGATCTCTGCCGGGATGCTGAGCATCTCTTCGCTGGTGCCGGTGACGTCCGATAGGCGTCCGAAATAGAGGATCTTTTGCATCTTACCCTCCTGTGACCGACATGTGCCGTGCCAGAGCCGGGTCCTGTCCCCGGCGGTCGATCCTGAACTCATGGCGTTCCGGCTTCTTCAAGAGGGCACGGTTCAAACAGGCATCCAGCGCAGCGTCCGGGTCATCACTTTCGCGCAAGGCCGCGCGCAGATCGATATGATCATCCTGACCAAGGCACATATAGATGCGGCCGGTACAGGTCACCCGCACGCGGTTGCACCCGGCACAGAAATTATTGGTCAGCGGCGTGATGAAGCCGAGCTTGCCGCCTGTCTCTTTCACACGGACATAACGAGATGGGCCGGCATTCGTGTCCGAAGAGGCCGCGTCATCAAGCGTCCAGGTTTCCGCCAGACGATCACGAATCATGGGCAGGGGGATGTATTGATCGATCCGGTCTTCATCCGTTTCGCCGAGCGGCATCACTTCGATCAGGGTCAGATCCATGCCTTTGCTGTGCGCCCAGGCAATCATCTCCTGCAGTTCGTCAGAATTGTCGTGTTTGAGGGCGACGGTGTTGATCTTGACGTGCAGCCCTGCGTCTAGTGCCGCATCAATCCCATCCAGAACTTGCTGTAGTTTTCCGCGCCGCGTGATCGTCTCAAATCGCGTCGGGTCGAGCGAGTCGAGGGAGACATTGATCCGCTTCACGCCATTGCGCGCGAGCATGTCCGCGAATTGTGTCAGCAGTGTTCCGTTTGTGGTGAGCGTCAGCTCTTCCAGACCCTGACCGAGATATCCGCCCACTCGTTCGAACAATTCCGGCATGCCTTTACGGACCAGAGGTTCGCCGCCGGTGATCCTGATTTTCTGCACACCGCGCTGAACAAAAGCGCGGGCGACCTGGTCGAGTTCTTCAATCGTCAGCAGATCTCGTTTGGGCAGGAATTGCATCTTTTCGGCCATACAGTAGGTGCAGCGAAGATCGCAGCGATCCGTAACCGAAATACGCAGATAGGTGACCTGTCGGCCAAACTGATCCACCAGAGGGGCGGTAGAAGCGGGGTTCATTCCGTCAGGCAAGTTCAGTCTCCCGGGCGCG
>JBCCZH010000302.1:0-4179 GCA_039188075.1 Pseudomonadota bacterium | reverse complement strand
TTCAGTGCGTCACGATACTCTTCAGCGCGCGCCGATCCGATGCCAAACTCACTGCCTCGAATATAGACGCCCTTGACCTGGTCATCGGTCGCGGCTGCGTCGAGCTTGGTGATATAGTCGATGAAACCCGTGCCACTTCCGAACAGGACTTCTGGTCCGGAGGTGGGTGCCTGGTCGGCGAGCCCATAGCGAAGATCCATCGTAAGCACGATCGGATTGCCATCATCCTGACCGGTCGCTGGCCCCGAGGCCGAGCTGATCGCGTCACTGATCGCGAACTGGATCATCGCGATACCGATGAAAAAGAGCAGGAACAGGCCAACGATTGACCCGATAACAGCGCCGCCAAGTGAGGCAAAAAACGTTTTCATAGGAGGAAGGCTCCAAATCTTTTCTTATCGGATAACGATATGGGCGTTAATATCCGGTTTGTCAAAACACAAAGATCACATCTATTCGAACATCTTGCGTGAGACCGGTCTGATCGAGACACTCATATTCGAAAAAAGCAGCAAACAATCCGAACGCGGCGATTTGGGTGTTGCAACCGGAAATCGGATTGGTTATGTCCGCCGCTCAGTTGGGGTGTCGCCAAGTGGTAAGGCACCGGTTTTTGGTATCGGCATTCCCAGGTTCGAATCCTGGCACCCCAGCCACCTTTCATTGCATTAACTGCTCGATCTCCAATCAGAAGATGCATTGCCGTTTTGTCAGCATGTAATATTATTTCAAAAAAGCCTTGCAACTGCCTCAATTATGAATGAGAGTTTGACAAGCACTTTAGCTTTTTGCAGAGGTGACACGGTATGCGAAGATGACCTGCGGTTAACCCCGTACGCTGCGTAGATTAGAAAGACGAAAAGTCTCAAGGTCACAAACTGGGAGGAGGTGGGTGTAAGCCCCGGTTCCTTTGTTAACTTTTCGGGGTGTGTTTGTCCCGAGCCATAATCGTTTCGGCATGTTGCCGGAACACGAACGAGTTTTCAGCGATGCCACCCGGCATTGCTTTAATTGGAGAGTGAGAGGCAGACTTCATGAAGAATGTTCTGACACCGGCTCGCGGAGCCATTCTAGCAGCGACAGTTATCGGTTTTACCGCCCCTGCCGTTGCTCAGGGACTGGATCGCGCGATCGCGACCGGCGAACAGGCGACACGCCGCGCCGAACAAGTTCAGCAGCAAATCAACCAGCTCGATGATGAGCGCTCAGATATGGTCGGCGAGTTCCGCACCTTGTTGCAGCGGAAAACCGCTGCCGAGCTTTATGCGCGTCAGCAAGAAGCCGCGGTTGAAAGCCAGGAGCGCGAAATTGCGTCCTTGACCGATCAGCTCGCCCGCGTGGACGAGATCACCTCTCAGACCGTCCCGATGCTGGAAACGCTGATCGATGACCTGGACATGTTCATTGACGCTGACCTGCCATTCCGCCTGGAAGAGCGTAAAGATCGTGTGGCGCGCCTGCGCGAGTATCTGACGGATCCGAACATCTCCGTGACCGAGCGGTATCGCCAGATCATGGATGCCTACACGTCTGAGATGGAAGTCGGCCGCAAGACTGACACCTGGAAAGAAACCATCGATGTGGACGGAAGTCAGGTCACAGTCGACATGGTTCTCTTCGGTCGTGTTGCTCTGGTTTATATGGACCCAACTGGTCGTTATGCGAAACGCTATGACCGCGACACGCGTAGCTGGGTTGATCTCGAAGGCCGGTACAAGCCGGAAATCGAGAAAGCCATTCGAATCATTCAAGGCAAGCGCACACAAGATGTGATGTACGTGCCTGCAACCAAGCTTGCTGTTCAGTAAGCCCCGATGGAGTTGAGGAAAGAACACATGAATACGTTCACCAAATCACTTAAAACCATTGGGATCGCGGCAGCCTTTGCTGGCGCCTCAATGGTCGCGTCTCTGCCTGCCATGGCACAGACTTCACTGGCAGACATTCTGGATCTTGTTCAACAGGACAGCACGGAAATGTCGCAAGAGAGCCAGACTCGCCTGCGCGACTTCCAGACCCGCGTGGATGAGCAAGAAGACCTGATGGCACAAGCCAGTTCCGAACTGGCTCAAGCCAATGCTGTCGGCAATCGCCTCAGCGCGCAATTCGACGCCTATCAGGCTGAAATCGACACGCTCGCTGCTGAGCTTGATCTGCAAGCCGGCGACTTCGCACAATTGGTCGGTGAATTCCGCGCCGTTGTGGGCGAGGTTCAGCCACTGATGCGTGAAAGCCTGGCCAGCTTCGACTATCCTGGCCGTTTTGAAGCCTTGTCAGAAGTCGCTGAGGCGACAGCTCTGCCGACGCGCGAAGAACTGGATCGCCTGCCAAAGGCGATCCTGCAAGAAATGATCGCACAGTCTGAAGTCAAGACTTTCAGTTCGCCTGTTTCCATGGGCGGCTCTGATGAGTCCGTTCAGGATGTTGAAGTGACCCGTGTCGGTACTTTCATCGCGGCAACCAATAATGATGCTGGCTTTGTCACCATCGAACGTGCCGGTAATGGCGATTTCTTCCTTGAGAAGCTTGAGCGTCAGCCAGGCGGTCGTTTCCGCAGCGCGTTTAACTCTGTCATCAACGCTGATGCCGGTCAGACCCTGATTGTTCCATTCGATCCGAACCGCGGCGAGCTGTTCAAGATCGAAGGCGACAAGCCAGGCCTTGGCGAGCGCATCAACCAGGGTGGTATCGTTGGTTACATCGTTTTGACACTGTTGGTCATCGGTCTGACGGTTGCTCTGTTCAAAATCATCACGCTGTTCTTCATGGGCAATGCGATCCGCTCGACTGCGAAAACCAAGCAGGCTGGCGACGGCAACCCACTTGCACGCGTCTTTGAAGCGTACGAGACCAACAAGAATGCGGATCTGGAAACCCTCGAGCTCAAGCTCGACGAACAGATCCTGCGTGAGTCGCCGAAAATCGAGCGCTATAATGACATCGTCAAAGTGCTCGCCGCTGTGGCCCCGCTTATGGGTCTGCTCGGTACAGTTATCGGTATGATCATTACCTTTACCGCGATTACAAACTTCGGTGCCGGTGATCCGAAACTGATGGCTGGCGGTATTTCAGTTGCGCTTATGACCACCGTGCTTGGTCTGGTGGCGGCTATTCCACTTCTGCTCACTCACGCACTGGCGGCTGCCATGGCGCGGGGCAACCAGCAGATCCTGGACGAGCAAGCTGCCGGTCTTGTGGCCGAACGCGCGGAACGTGGAGGGGTGGCTTAGGCCGCCTCTGAGATCGGGAGCCCAGACATATGTTGGGAATGACCGAACTTCAGGAGTTTTTGGCTCGCGGAGGGCCAGTGCTTCTCTGGATTATGGGCGCCACATTCATTATGTGGGCCCTGATCCTGGAGCGCCTGTTCTACTTCCGCATTGCTCATACTTCTGTCGCAGAGGAGGCGCTTTCGGAGTGGCGTTCGCGCTCCGATCGCAAGTCAAAACTGGCGCACTGGGTCAAGGACAAACTGGTCTCTGAAGTCCGACAAAAAGCACAAGCGAATGTTTCATTTGCGAAAGCGATGGTGGCGCTTGCGCCGCTGCTCGGACTGCTCGGAACAGTGACCGGAATGGTGACCGTGTTCGACAATATGGCGATCACGGATGGTGCCGACGCCAAAGCGCTGTCGCGCGGCGTGTCACAAGCGACCATTCCAACCATGGCCGGTATGGTGGCATCCATTTCAGGCATTCCGTTCGCAACCGGAATGGACAAGAAGGTTCGCCGCCTGGTGCAAAAGGTCGAAGACCAGATGGAGATTGGCTGATGAGAGGACGTGCAAGTCGCCCAAGTGACGAAGCCGCTGTCGATCTGACTCCAATGCTCGACGTGGTCTTCATCCTGCTCATCTTCTTTATCGTGACTTCGACCTTCATTCAGGAAGAGGCATTGGGAGCTGAGCCACCACCACCGCAGACCAATGCGCCAAGCAATCCGGCGCCCGCGATCATCGTCTATATTGACGAGTCAGATCAGATTCGCGTCAATCGCAAGCTCACTGATATTTCAGCGGTGCGCGGTGGCATGGAACGGGCGCGTGCGGAAAATCCTGAAAGTGCCCTGATCATTCAGGCCCACCCACAGGCCCGCACGGGAACGATCATCGAGGTGCGTGATATCGCTTATGACGCACAAATGGAGCGGGTGAACATCGTCCGTTCCGCAGGTTAGAGG
>JBCCZH010000301.1:0-4223 GCA_039188075.1 Pseudomonadota bacterium | reverse complement strand
TCACCGGATCGTTCGGGAAGACGGAGCAATTGTCGGAGAAAGTCTGGCTGATCAGCAGTGGAACGGGCCGGTCACTGGCCTGATTGGGGATGGCGATCACGACCGGAAAACTGCGCGCGCCGTCGCCGGCGCCAATCGTCAAGGTGATCTCCTCAAGCGTGCCGCGGCCCTCAAGATAATTGTCATCAATCATACGCGCTGCACTTGCCGATACGGGCAAACCGCCGGGCCAGGGACCATAAAGCTCAGCCTCCAGCGTCGCGCGCGTGGCAACCGCATCAAATGGCAGTGAAATATCCGGGCGCGGGATCGGCTTGTTGTCCGTCTCGAGACTGGCATAATTGAGGCCCAGCATGGTGCACCCCCACATGCCGCCAAGGATGATTGCAAACAACACCAGCCGAATGGCCCATTTGAAAGTCTGCCAGATCATGCCGTGTCTCCTGAGGATCGCTCATTCCCGATTAGCGAGACGAGGCAGGATGGCAAGTGGGGGCAAAATTCATCCCCTTCACGAGTTCGCGATCTCCCACTAGAAAAATCTGATGCAAGCGATTCTGAAAATTCTTGTCTTGTCTGTTTTGGGTCTCATTTTTGGCGGCGCATCGGCGATCTGGCTTGGCGGATTGATTCCAAACAGCCCCCGCACCGGTGACACGATCAACATTCAGGGTTGGCAAAGCGATTGGTCCATCGGCTCCGCGAGTGCGAACCCTTATGTCCGCGCCCGCGTCGCCCGAAATGGCTTGCTGGCCATGCGCAAGGAAGAAGCCGTCTATTTCGCGACCGTCACAGACGATACCGGCGCGCGCTTGAATGATGCCTGCACCTATCGCGTCTCGGGTGGCGATTTCCCGGCCAAGTGGTGGTCGATCACATTGTATGATGCCGACAGTCGCCTGCCGATGAATGAAGATCAGCATTTGTCCTTTGATCAAACCAAAGCCCGGTCTTTGTCTGGCGGCAATGCCGGGCGCTGGTCTTTCCAGATCTCGCAAGAGCCGCCCGCGTCTGATATGGCCGCCTGGGTGTCGAGCCGCGCCGCATCTTCTTTCGATGTGATGTTGCGCTTGTATCAACCAAGCGCCGATTTACTGGCGGATCCAGAAACCGAACTTGAACCGCCTACCATCGAACAGCTGTCATGTATGGACAGAGCCAGCTGATGCGGTGGTTGATAGCCCTCCTGATATTTGCCGTCAGCGCGACGGTCGGCCATTTCGTCACGCTGTCCCGAATCCCAAGCTTTATCATGGGCCAGGTCCATCAGGCGCTGGCAGCGCAAGGCGTGACGGAATATGTCTGGGTCCAATCGCCGAGGCAGACTCCCCAATCCCAGCAAATTGTCCGGCCTTCGCCAGACATTGCTTACGCCATTTGCCGGTTTGACACCAAAGATGGCCCGGTGCGGATCAGCGCCCCGAACTGGGAAGCCTATGGCACCTTATCGGTGTTCAACGCCCGGACGGACAATGTCTTCGCGCAAAACCTCGACCAGGGCCCTGGATCTAAAGAAATAATTATACGGCGAAAACCCGATCCAGCGACACCTGATGCCGTGATCATGTCAGGGGTGGGCATCGCCCTGATCCGTCGGCTGGCGCCGACGCAAGAGTCCTATGACCGTGCGGCCGACCTGATTGATGAGTCGCTCTGCGAAAAACTCTAGAAGAACGAATTATTCCGCGGCGACCGATTCCGCGTCTCGTTGCGCCTTCAGACGCTCTGCCTTGGCCTCGACCTGCGCCACAATTTGATCGACCATATCGGCATTGGACAATTTGTGATCCGGGCGCCCGGACACGTACATCATGCCGCTTTCCTTGCCACCGCCGGTAAATCCAAGATCGGTCATCGCCGCTTCGCCCGGTCCGTTCACGACGCAGCCAATGATCGACAAGGTGATCGGCTCGGCAATATGGGCCAGGCGCTCTTCCAGAGTCTGAACCGTCGCGATGACATCAAAGCCCTGACGCGAACAGCTTGGGCAGGAAATAATGTTCACCCCGCGGGTGCGCAGACCGAGCGATTTGAGCATGTCATAGCCGACTTTGACCTCTTCAACCGGATCGTCGGACAGCGAGACCCGAATTGTGTCGCCAATCCCCATCCAGAGCAGATTGCCCATGCCGATTGAGGATTTGACCGTCCCGATCCGGCGACCACCCGCCTCTGTAATGCCAAGATGCAAGGGTGCATCTGTCGCGTCGGCAAGCTGCTGATAGGCGGCGACGGCGAGGAACATGTCCGACGCCTTGACGCTGATCTTATAGTCATGAAATCCGAGATCATCGAGAATGCGCGCATGATCCAGAGCGCTTTCGACCATCGCATCGGGGCAAGGCTCACCATATTTTTCCAGCAAATGCCGCTCAAGCGATCCGCCATTCACGCCAATCCGGATGGCGCAGCCATTATTGCGGGCCGCGCTGACGACTTCCTTGACTCGATCCGGTGAGCCAATATTGCCTGGATTGATCCGCAGACAAGCCGCGCCAGCTTCAGCCGCTTCAATGCCGCGTTTATAGTGAAAATGTATGTCGGCCACCAAAGGTACAGGCGATCCTTTAGCAATGGCTGAAAACGCAGCGGTTGAGTCCACATCAGGGCAGGACACACGAACAATGTCTGCGCCAGCATCAGCCGCGCGTTGGATTTGAGCCAGTGTCGCGGCCACGTCCGGAGTCGGCGTATTGGTCATGGTCTGCACCGAAATCGGTGCATCGCCGCCGACCAGCACATCGCCAACCCGAATTTGCCGGGAGGCACGTCGCTCGATATTGCGCCAAGGACGGATCGGATTGTGGGTCATTCGCGCACCCTGCACTAACATTCAGCGCCTCATGTGGCCTTAGAATGCGGCGAGGTAAAGACCCCTCTATGCCGCACAATTTGCAAAAAATTTAGTGGATCGTGTCAAGTTCCGGGAAATCCCGATCTGCTATGGCGACCATAGGGGATTGTAAACCGATGGAGCGTGTGATGCGCCAGTTGCCGATTCCAGGCGTGTTTGCAACACGCTGGCAGCAAAAATTTGAAACGTTTTGCGACGACAAGCGCGGCATTGCCGCGGTTGAATTCGCGTTGATTGCAGCACCCTTTTTCTTCCTGATTTTCGGGCTGTTGGAAGTCTGTGTGATTTTCATCATGTCATCGATCCTGGAACACGCGGCCAGCGAAGCGGCGCGTCAGATCCGGACAGGTCAATTACAGAATTCCGGTCTCGCCGATGCGGCGATGGAAACGTCCTTTCGTGACGATGTCTGCGACGAACTGTTTGGTCTGATGTCCTGCGACACGCGCTTGAAGACGGACGTGCAGGTCTTTGCTGACTTTAGCGCAACCGGCTCTTCGCCCGCGCTCGCCTTTGACGGCTCGACGGGCGATCTGGACAATAGCTGTTTCGGGTTTTCGGCTGGCGGTCAGAACCAGATTGTGGTCATCCGCGTCTTTTATGAATGGGATTTGATCATTCCGGTCATGAGCGCGCCCCTGGCCAACATGTCCAACAATCGGCTGCTGCTGCAATCCACGGTCGCCTTCCGTAACGAGCCCTTCGGGAATTCAGGGTCCGGTGGTCCTGGCAACCCGGCTGGATGTTAAGGGACGAGAATTCGAGGTGTATGATGAATAGGTTCTCCTTTTCCCGACGCAAAGATTTCGCAAAATCCGAGTCCGGCATTTCGGCGGTCGAATTTGCGCTAATCGCACCGCTTATGGCCGTGATTTATTTTGGGTGTATCGAGCTGTCCCTGATGATGACGCTGGACCGGAAAGTGACCGGGGCGACGGCGGCTTTGGGCGACCTGACAGCGCGGGCGTCAAACGTCACCAATGACGATCTGTCCGACATTTTCGAAGCCACACGGATGGTCATGCAGCCGAGCGATATGTCCAAGGCAGACATGCGCGTCACCAGCCTGATCGATGATGGTACTGACGCCGATTCCTCGGACGGAATCGACGCGAAAGTCGTGTGGAGCGATGGCTGCGGCAGTCTTTCGGCCTTGGCCGCCGATGCAATCGTGACGATCCCCGCAAATCTGGTGCCGTCCGGCGGTACGATTATCATGGCCGAGATCGAATATCCGTTTGACTCTCCGATCGGATTCTTTTTCCAGAACCAGAAAGACCTGACAGACAAGTTTTACTTGCGCCCACGTCGGGTCGATTCGATCACCCGCGACACCAGTACCGGCACGGTGACGTGCGGCTATACGCCG
>JBCCZH010000300.1:0-4232 GCA_039188075.1 Pseudomonadota bacterium | reverse complement strand
TATATGGCCATACCGCTGGTGATCATGATTGGCGGGACGATCGGTTTCATGATCTGGACCGGCAATGGCGACATTCGTCAGGGCTCCGGATCGCAGGCGATCCTGTGGTCGGTTATTCTGGCCACCGCGGCGGCTTTCCTCTGCCTGGCTCATTCCCGGCGGGCAAAGGGGGAACTGGTCGAGATTGGTTTCAAGGGCATGGGCGACCTTCTGCCGGCTGTCACGATGATCTTTCTGGCGCTGGTGCTCGGCGCCAGTCTGAATGCCGTCGGCATGCGGGAATTCATTGCCAGCATTGCTTCCAGCTTCCCGGCGCCTGGTGTTATTCCGGCTATTCTCTTCCTGGCTGCGGCGATCACATCCTTCACCGCGGGTACCAGTTGGGGCACGTACGGAATTATCATTCCGGTCGCTGTGCCCTTGGCCCTCGGGGCTGGCGTGCCCTTGCCGCTGGCGGTCGCCGCAGTCATGGGGGGCGGGGTGTTTGGCGATCACTGTTCGCCAATCTCTGACACCACGATCATCGCCTCGCTGGCATCTGGATGTGATCATATGGAACATGTCCGAACGCAGCTGCCATACGCGCTGGTTGGAGGTGTCGCTGCGACCGGGCTTTACTTGATGGCTGGACTGGCTTCGTAAGCGGCGATGACGGCATCCATCAACACGTCGGTGAATGTGTTGAGGGCAGGGTGCCGTGAGCTGCGCGCCGGGGGTGTCTCCGGCGTGCCTGTGACCGCGTAGGCGAAACTGATCTCCAGTTTAGGCACATACCAGGCGCCGGAATAGAGCCCATAAGCTTCACCTGGATGACCCCAGAGTTCATAGCCTGGCCACAGGCTCTCATCGGCAGGGTGAATCTGTACCCCTGTACCGAACCGCGTGAAGTAACGCTCATCATGCACACCATTGGCCTCTGTCACATTCAGCCGCCAGACCTGGCGGGTCAGTTCCGGCGCATATTTCAGGCGCGCGGCAATGGTCGCAAGATCCATCAGATTGGCTCTGAGCCCGCCTTGCGGTGAAAACAGCGTGCCGTTCGTGCCGGGCACATAAGTCCGCAAGTCCGCGCCTTGATCTTTCAGGACCAGCGGTTCAGTGGCCTCGAGCGTGTCTGCATCATCTGTCTGTGGCATCCAGCCACGCACGCTTTCGCGGTACAGAGTGGCGCCATTGCGTTTCTTGTCGACACTGACCCCCGACCAGTTAAAGCCGGCATCCAGTCCCATTGGCTTCAAAACGAAATCTCGCGCCAGCCAGTCGAAGCGCCTTTGGGTGGCCGCCTCAAGGGCCGTCGCCACGACGCCGTAAGCGAGATTGCAATATTCGAAATCCGTATTGCTGCGAAATGCCTCGCGCGTCAGCAGCGTTTCAATCTCGCCCGGATGCGCCATCCAGTAGATGTCCGGATCCTTCATGCCGCCTGTATGGCTGAGCAGCGCCCGCAAGGTGGGTCCCGAAGATCCCGCTGGCGTGTCAGATGGGAAAAACGGCAACAGCGTACGCACGCCTTTGTCCAGATCGACCGCGCCATCATGGTGCAGCTTTTCAGCGGTCAGCGCGACAACCAGTTTTGACACAGACGCGGCGCGCAAGGCCGTACGGGTGGTGAAGGTTCGTTGATCGATCGCAGCATCGCCAAGCGCCGCCTGAGCGATGACCAGATTATTCTTCATCACGACGAGGCCGGCCGCCGGCGCCCGGTTCTGCGCGGGTCCCTCAATCAGCGGGCGCAGCATGTCTTGTGGATCCTGCGCTGCGTTGCAGCCAGCGAGGCTTAAGGCTGTCGCTGGCCCGGCCACAAGCAGTCCGCGTCGTGTCAGGTCGAGTGGGGGCGTGCCCACCTAGCCGAGCACCTCGGCCAGGAAATCCTGACAGGCCGCAAAGCTGCGGCGATCGGCGCCAGCATCATACATGGTGCCGAAATCCGGATTATTCGCCTCGGGATTGGTGAACGCGTGCAATGTGGCACCATAGGCATGTAACTGCCAGTCGGCCTTGGCCCGTGTCATTTCCTTTGAAAAGTCCATGACATCGTCGGGGGTTGCCATCGGGTCTTCCCACCCGTGCAGCGCCAGAACTTTTGGGGTGATCGTCTCATCGGTATTGTCGGGCGCGCCAAACAGGCCATGGAAGCTGACCACGCCCGTCACCGCCATATTCTTGCGCGCCATGTCGAGCACGCTAAGCCCGCCAAAGCAGAAGCCGATCGCGGCGGCCTTGTCGATGCCAGACTCGCGTTTGGCGACATCCAGCGCGAATGCGAGCCGTGACTGCAGCTCGACACGATTTGAAGCGAGCGGGGTCATCAATGCTTCGCATTCTTCATTCGTTTCGCCGCGCTTGCCCTTGCCATATACGTCGGCCGCGAAGCCGGCATAGCCCCAGCTGGCGAGCAGTTCGGCTTTGCTTCGTTCAAACTCAGATTGACCGCCCCAGGCATGCGCAACCAGCACGACGCCTTTTGGGGTGCCTTCCGGCATGGCGAGGAAACCCTCATAGGTTTGACCGTCTTGCTCATAATCTACGATGCGCGTGGTTCCGCTCATGGAAAGCTCCTGCTGAATTTGGTTCTCCCTCGGTTTAGCGAAGGATTGATGGGTTTCAAGACTTGCAAACCGGAATTCGAGGCCGCAAACCGGCAGGATGAAACGCATTTTGATTGATTGCGATCCGGGATTGGATGATGCGGTCGCCTTGTTGGCGGCGTTTGGCGCGAAAGACCTGGACGTGGTCGCCCTGACCACCGTTGCCGGCAATGTGAAAGGACCGCAGACCGCGATCAATGCCCGGATTATTCGGGATCTGACGGGCCGTTCCGTTCCTGTCTGTGCCGGCGCGCCGCGACCGCTCTTGCGCGATCCGGTTACGGCAGAGGATTTTCATGGCAGCACAGGGCTGGGCGACTTGCCGTTTCCGCCACCGCAACAACCGCTGTCGCGGGCGCATGCCGTCAATATGATCATTCGATCGTGCCGCGCCGCGCGTCAGGCACCGCTCACATTGATCGTGACCGGGCCGATGACCAATGTCGCGCTGGCGCTCACCATGCAGCCAAACATCGCTGATGGCCTCGCTGAAATTGTCGTCATGGGCGGCGCCGACACGGAAGGCGGCAATATCACGCCATTTGCCGAATTTAACGTGTTTGCAGATCCGCATGCGGCGGAGATTGTCTTCAATGCCGGCGTTCCGGTGCGCTGTCTCAGCCTGGATGTTACGCACGGGATTCGCACCACCAAACCGCGATTGAAGGCGGTGCGGGCGGGGAAGACCGAACAGGCGAAAGTCGCGGCAGACTTGCTCGATGCGTCCTGCAAGCTTGAGTTTTCAGCCAATGGCGAACGCGATGCGCCCCTGCATGATCCGAGCACGGTGATCGCGGTCAGCCGACCTGATCTGTTCTCGGGGCGTCGGGCGCGGGTTGAAGTGGTAACCAGGCCCGGCGAACAGTT
Source organism: Pseudomonadota bacterium (assembly GCA_039188075.1). Taxonomy (GTDB): domain Bacteria; phylum Pseudomonadota; class Alphaproteobacteria; order Caulobacterales; family Hyphomonadaceae; genus Henriciella. The sequence continues at coordinate 777 of JBCCZH010000300.1, read as the reverse complement.
TGGTCGGACAATCCCGCATTTTGAGGCAGATGGACCTGTGCTCTGGTATGAGCAGGCGGATGATGACGCCGTGTTCGATCATTTGTGCACTCAGCTGGGAGGCTATGCATGAGCGTCACCATCGGCATTGTCGGTTCGATCAATCTCGATCTCGTCGCCAGCGGGGCGCCATTGCCGACCGCAGGTGAAACCGTCACAGGTGCGCGGTTCGCTCAGCATCCGGGCGGCAAGGGGGCCAATCAGGCCTTGGCGGCGCGGCGTCTGGGCGCGCAGGTCCACATGGTCGGTTGTGTCGGAGATGACGCGATGGCGGAAGCCGCGCTCGAATTGCTGCGCAAGGACGGTGTCGACGTCGGCGATGTGATGAGCGAGATCGGGACCGCGACGGGTGTGGCCCTGATCGCGGTTTCGCCAGAGGGTGAAAATCAGATCACGGTCGCGAGCGGCGCCAATGCTCGCGTCGGGAAGGGGGATGTGTCCGGCTTGCCAAAATGCGATGTCATTCTTTGCCAGTTGGAAGTGCCGGTTGCCGCGGTCGTGGCAGCGGCCGATGTCGCTGCGGCGACGGGGGCCTTGCTGGCGATCAATCTCGCCCCGGCCCTGAACGTACCGCGCGAGCTGATCGATCGCGCCGATTTGCTGATCGTCAATGAAGTGGAAGCCGACTTCTATGGTGACACGCTCCATCATGAGGGCGGCATGGTGGCCCTGACGCTGGGGGGCGAAGGCGCTGCCTTGTTCAAACAGGGACGGGAGATTGCCCGCGTGCCAGCCTTT
>JBCCZH010000299.1:0-4235 GCA_039188075.1 Pseudomonadota bacterium | reverse complement strand
CATTCCGGTGGTCGAACATGGCAAACTGGTCGGCATCATCACCAATCGCGACATGCGGTTCGCCCCCGATCTGAATCAGCAGGTGGGCAGCCTGATGACGCGCGAAGTGGTCACCGTGACCATGGATGTGCCGATCGAGGACGCGCGCACTCTGTTGCACAAGCACCGGATTGAGCGACTGGTCATTGTCGACGCGGGCGGCAATTGTATCGGGCTGCTGACCGTCAAGGATATGGACAAGGCAGCTGTGAATCCAAATGCGGCCAAGGATGATGGTGGGCGCCTTCGCGTGGCCGCCGCCTCCACCGTGGGCGATGCCGGATTTGAACGCACCCAGGCGCTGATCGAAGCCGGCGCGGATGCGGTGATTATCGACACTGCGCATGGCCACTCCAAGGCGGTTGGCGAAGCGGTGACGCGGGCCAAGAAAATCTCGAACGCCGTTCAGATTATTGCCGGCAATGTCGCCACGAGCGAGGCGACCAAGGCTCTGATCGATGCCGGCGCAGACGCCGTCAAGGTCGGCATTGGCCCGGGCTCGATCTGTACCACGCGCATCGTGGCGGGCGTCGGCGTACCTCAGCTCACGGCGATTGAGGATTGTGCCAAGGCGGCGAGCGTGTCCGGCGTTCCGGTCATTGCCGATGGCGGCATCAAATTCTCAGGCGATTTCGCCAAGGCGCTGGCAGCAGGAGCTTCAACCGCCATGATGGGCTCGATGTTTGCCGGGACGGAAGAAGCGCCAGGCGAGGTTTTCCTCTATCAGGGCCGGTCCTACAAAGCTTATCGCGGTATGGGCAGCCTCGGCGCCATGGCGCGTGGCTCCGCTGACCGCTATTTCCAGAAAGATGCGGCGAGCGACAAGCTGGTCCCCGAAGGAATTGAAGGCCAGGTGCCGTTCAAGGGCCCGATCGGTCCCATCGTGCATCAAATGGTGGGCGGCTTGCGAGCCGCGATGGGCTATGTCGGCGCCCCGACCATGGCGGCGCTGCATGAGCGCGCGGAATTCGTCCAGATTACCGGCGCGGGCCTGAATGAAAGCCACGTCCATGACGTGCAGATGACGCGCGAGGCGCCGAATTACTCGCTAAGCCGGGGGTGATTGGTTTAGATGCTATCAAACCAATCTTCCGAACTATCATCTTCGGCGATGGATAAATGAAGAATGTGAGCCGTCGGTTTTCGATCGATCCACCAAACGCGTAAGTATCGGTCCGCCCGCAGTACAGGCACTCCAAGAAGCGTGTGCATTCCGCGGATTTTGAGCGAGGTCATCGATCTGTTTGCGCCATCGGTATTTACAAACCTCGTTAGGGTGCGCTCGACCAGGATCCTTTCTGCATCATTCAGCCGAAAGAGAAATGCGTCGACGAGGTCGCTGTCAAAACTAATCCGGTAGCCGTTCACGCGCCTGTCCGCTTTGAATTTGATCCGCAGCCTCATTGACCCAATCAAGGTCAGCCTGGGTCACCTTGCGTGGGAAGAGCATTCCGGCGGTGGCGTAATCTATTCGTTCTCCAAGGTTCGCAGATTCCCATGGCAATTGATGACTAAACTCGCTGATCTCGACGGCAGTCTTCGATCTTGCCCATTCGGCTACAGCGCGAATGAGCTCTTTTTCGTCATCGTTCACTCTGTTTGATTGCAAAGGACGGACGTTTTCAAATTCGACTTTCTTATACCCGAAAACCTGGCGCATATTCACTTCGAGCAAAGCTCTTGATTCAAGCTCTTTGAGGGCTTTGGCTAAGTCCCGCGCCGTAGGGCCATACGGTTGTTTCTGGTACTCTACACCCGTCAACGGTACGCCAGTTTCGTAAAATCGCGTCATGTCAGCAAAATACAGTATCTTATGCAGCTTTACTTGCCCTAAAGCCTCTGGCTGGGATGAAAAAAGCTCGCAAATATAATGCACTACATCAACAAACTTGCTGTAGTCATATTTGACATAAGTCTCATCTGTCTGGTTCATAATCATACCCTGGAAGAGAACAAAAAAAGAACGATAAGTCAATAATAATGCGATTCTAGTTTTGTTTCGGCGTCCGCCACATGGGTTCCATGACCGGGCTGTCTTCGCCATCAATGTTGAACACGCCCATCCGTTCAAATCCGTGCGCGGTGTAGAACCGGGAATTGGCCGGGTTGGAATTCTCCAGATAGACCGGCATGCCCGCAGCGTCGCAGGCCGCCAGAACCGGGGCCAGCAAGCCCTTGCCGACACCTTTGCCGCGCGCAGCGGCCGTCGTGCCAATGGTGAACAGGTAATAATGCGGCTCTTTCGGGTGCCATTTGGCCATCACGCCGCTGAGCCGAAGTCCGCGTTGAATGGCGCCGGGCGTGCCATGGCGCAACTGGCCCAGCGCGAAAGCCAGCTCACCGCGTCGGCTTGGCGCAGCATCTATGCCGGGCGGCATCCACATGGTCGCTCCGCCGGCCGCGTGCAGATAGCATTCGCCGGAGGGCATATACATCTCCCGCGCCATGACCCGAAACATGGAGCGGATGGATTGGGTCTTGCCAAACACATATTGATTGACCGGATCCGTCGCAAAGGCTTCGGCGGTAATATCTGCCACGGTTTTCCATTGCTCAGGCTTGGCGCGCGTGAGGTCGGTCCCAGAAAGATTAATGTCCATGGCGCGAGTTTCTCCGGGATGCGCCGGGCTGGCAAGGGGCATATCTCTCCGCATTCCTGACGCCAGTCAGGATCCATGGCGGTTGAGGCCTGGCCCAGCCGCCATGGGTGCCAGCTTGCGCTGGCAATGCGGGACACAGTCACCGCCCATCCCCGCGCAGGCGGGGATCTGGTGCGGCGTGTCCCCGTTTATTTGGCCTGAGATCCCCGCCTGCGCGGGGATGAGCGAGGTTTGAATCCGACCGGGTTAAAGTTGTACTTATGCTTCCCCCATGATCATTCACCGCTATCTCTTCGCCCATTACAAACAGGTCGCCGTCTATTTCTGGCCAGTACTGTTCTGGCAGCTATGGCGGATAGATCGCTGGTCAGCCGAGACCGGGCGGCAGGCTTTTGTCCAGGTCGACCGCTATGGCCGCGCCTGGGTGCCTTACTTCGAAGGCATGGGCCGGAACTATATGACGCATAATCCGGACACGCGCTTTTATGCGCCAGGCGATGTTGAGGATCGGTGCCCGCAAGTCTTCGAACGGGCCATCTCGCTCCTATCCGATTGTCCCGGACTTGATCCGGGACCTCCCTCGCAGCTTCCGGTCATGTGGCCCGAGATCCCGGGTCAAGCCCGGGACCATCGGACCCGGGTGCATCTTGAACCAGGTTAGCCCTTACCCCAATCTCCCGAACGCCTCATCCTGAGCCTGACGAAGGATGGACTCTTATCCTTCGCCAAGCTCAGGATGAGGGGCTTAAGACCCAAAGCACATAACCAACACCCAACGCCCGCATGCCGGGCCGTACGTGCTGGCGCAAATCCTGCCCCTGAGACTCGCCCTTCAATTCCTGATTGACTCTCTCGCAAAAAAGAACAAAAACAGAACAAATGGGACAAGCTGACTTACACGCCCTGCAGGTGGCAGGGACACTTTCACCTGCGCAACCGGCTTTGGCCATAGGCGCGCGGGTGGCGCTGCGCACAGGCCGGATTCATGAAGTGACCGGAGCCGGGGCTGATATGTTCGCCGTGCTGGCCGCGGCCGAGCAGGCTGAAAGCGTGGTCTGGATTGGCCTGTACCGGGACATGGCGACGCTCTGCCCGACCGGGCTGCAGGATTATCTCAAGGTCGAGAATCTGATCCTGATCGAGGCCATCTCACGCGGGGAATTGCTATGGGCGGCGGACCAGGCCTTGCGCGCCGATGGCGGTTTTTGCGTCATCCTGGAAATGCCGGACATGCTGTCTTTGAAAGAGAGCCGCCGGCTGCAACTGGCGGCCGAGCAGGGCGGTGGGATCGGCCTGCTGCTGCTGCGCGGCGGGGTCAGCACATCTGCGGCGCAGACCCGCTGGCAGTGCACGCCCATGGCGGCCGAAGAGCCGTCCCCGGATGTGCCTCAGGCCCCGATATGGGACTGGCGCTGTGAGAAGGGCAAGAATGGCGAAACGGGCCGCTGGCGCGTAACTTATCAGCGAGGGCAGAATGCCAAGGATATGCTCCATATGGCTGCCACAGCTCCCGCTTGATCGGCTGGCCCGGCATGGCGATCCGCGCCTGACCGGAGCCTTTGCCGTGATCGCGGAAGAGCGCAATGCCTGGCGCCT
>JBCCZH010000298.1:0-4256 GCA_039188075.1 Pseudomonadota bacterium | reverse complement strand
GATTACGGAGAGGTAGGGACATTCATTATCCGCCGGTCTGGCGGGGGTCTTCTCAATTCAGACCGGCCGTATTCGATGAGCGGACAGGCTCACACAATCGCGTCTGGGTCAAGAAAAACCGGATCAGCGGAATTGAAATACTACGGGCTGCACAATGTCGGTTCGATTCAAGCGGCACGTGACGCCGACTTGGTCTGGGTCGTCGGGCTTGAATCGCCACTTGCCCACGGTTTCAAGGGATCGCTCATCAAATTCGTCCAACGGCACAGAGGCGAGTACTCTCGGATTGATGACCTGGCCCTCGGAGTCGAATTCCAAACCGAGGATCACGGCGCCAAACATGCCTTTCCGAAACTTGTTTCTTGGCTGTCGAAGCTTTGGCTTCTGAGCCATGAGGCCAGTGCACAATGGCAAGCCAAGCTCGTCCAATGACGCAGCCGCTGGAGCATTTGCAGCATAATCGACGCTGTCATAGGTTTCCAGAACTTGTTCGATTTCCTCATCGCTCACATGGCGCGTGCGCGTGCTTTCAAAATACGCATCCATCGTCATCAGCCAGGCGTCCGACTCATACATCAGATCGCGCGCCCAATCTGCGCGCTCGCCATTGTCGTTGCGTTGCGCTGTCGCAAAGCCCTGTACATGCGCCATGGCAATCATCGCGTTCGGGTCCAGATCGCCATTAAAGCTCGCGATCGCAGCAACGAGCCCGGCTTCGGCAAACTGCTTCTCGATCACGTTCGAAATGGGTTCGTAATGCGCACGCGCAGCCGCAGCGGATTCAAACATAGCGTCGTAAATACCGGCGCGTGTATCGCTGGTCATGAGGATGTGATGCGCCCGCACGGTTTCCACAGTCGGCTCGCCCTCATAACTGGCGAGCGCCGCCATTAATATGGCTCGATTATCTTCGGTTTGGGCGCCGAGAAAAGCGTCTTCAGCGGCTACGATGTCAGAGACGTTATGTGCTTGTGCCTGCGCGGCTCCGCCGAACACGCATAGGAACCAAATCACCAGTCCAGACGCCAGATAACGCATGACTCACTCCTGCTATCGACGGAATTCTAGAGGGTGTTTTGCGACGGTCAATCAGCTTTTCGGTTAACTTCAAAGTCGAAATAAACAGGTTCGATGTCGCCGAGATTCTTCATCTGATACCGCGTTGGGATGTGATCCTCGGGGGCGACGCGCCAGTCATCCGCTGTATTGGCCAGCCACTTAAATTCTGGATGCGTCAGAAATCGCTCAAGCGCTTCGTCCGCATAGGACCGGACGTCTGTCGCAAATCTGACTTTGCCCGAGGGTTTCATCGCAGCGGCGAGTGCATCCAGAAAAGCGGGCTGAATCAGGCGTCGTTTGTGATGCCGTGTTTTAGGCCATGGATCGGGGAATAGGATGAACGTACGGTCGATGGATCCCGGTGCGAGTTTGTCGACCAGCTCGCGCCCATCACGTGGCCAGAGGCGAATATTGGTTAGGCCTTCGTCCTGTATCTGCGCCAGGAGTTTCGCGACGCCTTCCGAAAACACCTCGCTCGCCAGTATCCCAATATCCGGATGTCGTCCGGCTTGTCCGCTGACATGCTCGCCGCCGCCAAACCCGATTTCGAGCCAGACCTCTCGGGCCTCCGGAAACCAGGCGTCGGGCGTCACAGTTCCGCTTTCCGGAATTTCGACGCGAAGTTTCGGCAGGAGATGGTTGATCAGACCCTGTTGGCGCTTTGAGAGTTTGCGTCCATTTCGGCCGCCGAATGATCTCAGGGGGCGATTTTGTGGGTCGGTCACGATTGTTCCCTTTGAGCATGGTGTCGGCGTAACGTCTCGAGTCTAGCGCGGCATAGACTCATATGATGTGGCTTGGAAAGTCCTGGCGCTGTGCTTCCTCGAACCAGCCACCAAAAAAACCAGTCCTACTGGCCCTGAAAAAGCTTGCAGTTCACAGCCGAGCGGTACACAAACCGCGCCTTGGTTAAAGGTGAGTAGATCCCGTGAGCGGCCCCGTAACAGCAGCAGACAGCCTGGCGCCCGCCAAGGCGTTGCCCATGCCGCAATGGGAGTTGGTTATTTTGGTGGCGGCCCTGATGTCGCTGAACGCGCTGGCGATCGATATCATGTTGCCGGCGCTCAGCAATATTTCGGACTTCTATTCCCTGACCCGGGACAATGACCAGCAATTGGTGATCTTTGCCTATATTGCCGGGTTTGGTGCCCCGCAGCTGGTCTTTGGGCCCATTTCGGACCGATACGGTCGCAAGGGTCTGCTGCGCATCTGCCTGGTTGGCTACGCCATTGCCGGTATTGCCTGTATCATGACCAGCTCATTCATGACGCTATTGCTGGCACGTTTTATCCAGGGCGTGTTTGCCAGCGGGGTGCGCGTGATCGCGGTTTCGATTGTCCGCGATCTGCTGGCGGGTCGCGCGATGGCCCGGATCATGTCGCTGGTCATGACCGTGTTCATGGTCGTCCCAATCCTGGCGCCAACAATCGGGGCGGGCGTGATGTTATTCGCGCCGTGGCAGTGGACGTTTGCCCTGCTCAGCATTGCCGCGATGTTAAACCTGGTCTGGATCCAGGTACGGTTGCCTGAAACGCTGACCGATGAAGATCGCCAACCCCTCAATCCGGAACAGTCCTTAAAAGCCTATTGGCAGGTTGTGACGACCCGAGTCACGTTCGGATATATGTGTGCCAGCGGTGTGATCTTCGGCGCCTTGTTTGCCTTTGTCGCCGCGTCGGAGCAAATCTTCACTGACGTGTTTGGCAAGCATGAGACGTTTGCCCTGTGGTTTGCCGGCGTCGCGGCCGCACTGGCGATCTCGAACTTTCTGAACTCACGCATTGTCGAGCGATTTGGCATGCGCCGGATCAGTCACAGCGTTCTGATCCTGTTCATTGCCCTGGCCTTGATCAATGTGATCACACTTCACACGGTCGGAGAAAAGCTCTGGCTGTTCTACCCGTTATTCTGCCTGACTTTTGGCTGTTTCGGGATGCTGGGCGCGAATTTCACGGCCATGGCCATGGAGCCGCAGGGCAAGATTGCTGGCACCGCGAGCGCGGCCTATGGATTCGCATCGACCACATTTGCCAGCCTGATCGGCTATCTTGTTGCAGGACAGTTCAATGGCACGATTGCCCCATTCATGTGGGGATTCGTCGTGCTGGGCGTGTCCTCTTTGAGCATTGTTTTCGTGACCGAGCGGTTCCGTCTGTTCCGATCGCGGTAGGCCCTTGCGCTTCCGCGGCGGTAGCAACGGTAACTCGCCGAATACTATAAGAGGACCGACTGACATGGCGCTAAACACTCGCATCACGGAGATGCTGGAAATCGAGAAACCGATCATTCAGGCCGCGATGGGCTGGATTGCACGATCGCAATTGTCATCGGCATTCTCGAATGCGGGTGGCATGGGTATTATCGAGACCAGTTCCGGTGAGTTGGACGCTGTGCGCGGCGAAATTCTGAAAATGCGCGATCTCACGGACAAGCCGTTCGGTGTGAATGTCGCGCAGGCTTTTGTGCGCGATCCTGACATTGTGCAATTCGTCATCGATCAGGGCATTAAATTCGTCACCACATCCGCGGGCAATCCAAAGAAATATACCGGTCAATTGAAAGAAGCCGGCCTGACGGTTTTCCACGTCGTCCCCAGTCTCAAAGCCGCGCTGGGCGCGATTGATGCGGGCGTGGACGGCCTGATTGTCGAAGGCGGCGAAGGCGGGGGGTTCAAGAATCCCAAGGATGTCGCCTCCATGGTTCTGATCCCGCAAGTTTGCGAAGCGGTTGATGTCCCGGTGGTCGCGGCGGGCGGAATCATGGACGGCGCCAGCATGGCAGCCGCCTTCTCGCTCGGTGCAGAAGGCGTATTGATGGGAACCCGCATCCTGTCGAGTGCGGAAAGCCCGGTGCACGAGAATTGGAAACAGGCCATTGTCGATGCCGATTCTACCGATACGGTCTTCCTCAATCGGGATGGACCGGGTCCGGCCTTGCGCGCTTTGCGAACTGAACGGACAACGCGCATCGAACAGGAAGGCGTGGAGAATATTTTCGGCGAATTTGCCGGCACACAAGACGTCTATTTTGGCGGCGACCTGGAAGCCGGGATCGCACTGACCGGGCAAATTGCCGGACGAATCAAAAGCGTACGGCCGGTCGCGGACATATTGAACGAGACCATGGATCAGTTTCAGGCGACCGTGGCGCGCCTCAACCAGCTACAAGTGTGACAGGAGGGGCCTAGGCGGCTCTTC
>JBCCZH010000297.1:0-4266 GCA_039188075.1 Pseudomonadota bacterium | reverse complement strand
GTGCGGCTGAGCGATCTGAAAGGCATGACGCGCAAGTCCTCGGCTTGAATTGCCCACTAGCCAGTCCGCCAAAATCCGCTAAACCCCGCTGCCATGACGGAACAAGTGACCTATACCGGCCCGCAACGCATCCTGTCCGGCATTCAGCCGACGGGAAACCTTCATCTTGGCAATTATCTCGGCGCTCTGAAAAAGTTCACCGATTTGCAGGCCAAGGGTTGGGAAGGCCTGTATTGCGTCGTCGACCTGCACGCCATCACCATGCCGCAGGACCCGGACGCCCTGGCTGGGCAGACCCGTCAGATCGCGGCCGCCATGCTGGCCTCTGGCCTCGACCCGGACCAGTCGACCGTATTTGTGCAATCTTCTGTGCGGGCCCATTCCGAGCTCGCCTGGATCTTCAATTGCGTCGCCCGCATGGGCTGGCTCGAAAAGATGACCCAGTTCAAGGACAAGTCCGGCAAGGACTCCGAACGCGCCAGTGTCGGCCTGTTCGACTATCCGGTCCTGCAAGCGGCGGACATCCTGATCTATAAAGCGACCCATGTCCCTGTGGGCGAGGATCAGAAACAGCATCTCGAACTGACCCGCAACATTGCCGCGCGGTTCAATCAGCAATTCAACGCGCCGGGATTCTTCCCGCTGCCAGATGGCCTGATCGAAGGCCCCGGCGCGCGGATCATGAGCCTCAAGGACGGGACCAAGAAAATGTCCAAGTCCGACCCGGCCGAGAATTCGCGCATCAATCTGATCGATGATGCCGACACGATTGCCCGCAAGATCAAGAAGTCCAAGACGGACACGCTGGGCGATATGCCGGAAACCGTGGAACAGCTGGAAGGCCGTCCCGAAGTCGCCAATCTGGTCGGCATCTATGCCGCCCTAGCGGGGCAAAGCGACGAACAGGTCCTGACCGAATATGGCGGCAAGGGCTTTGGCACGTTCAAGCCCGCCCTGGCTGAGCTCGCTGTCGCGCAGCTATCGCCGATCACGCAAGAGATGCGGCGCCTGCTCGACGACCCGGCAGAGATTGATGTGGCCCTCGCCAAAGGCGCGGAAAAGGCCAATGCGCTGGCGGAGCCGATCATCGAAGAGGTGCGACGGGTTGTGGGCTTCTGGCAGGTCTGATCCCGCGCTATATCAGCGGCGAAACGAAAAAGGATTTCACGATGTCTCGCTTCTTATTGGGCGCTGCAGCTTTGACTCTTGCGGCGGCGTGTTCGCCATCTGACACCCCGACCCCGCCCGCCCCAGAAACCGGACCGGTCCTGTCTTACACCGACGCCTTCGTCATGGAGCCGATCGGCGACCGTGACATGACCATGGGTGGCGTCACGGTCAGCGTCGAGGGCGGCGACGTCACCCTGACCAGCGCCAGTTCGACCAGTGTCGGCACGATTGAACTGCACACTATGGCCATGGTCGACGGCAAGATGCAGATGCGCCAGGTCGAGGGCTTTGACATTGCCGATGGCGACAGCCTGGAGCTGAAACGTGGCGGCAATCATCTGATGATGTTTGATGTCGGCACCGATGTGGTCGGCGGCGAGACGGTCGACATCACGCTGAATTTTGACGCCGATGGCGCGCCGATGACCGTGGTCGTCGAAGCCGATGTGCGCGTGGTTGGGGAGTAGACGATGACAGACCTCACCCCGGAACAGCAGGACCGGCTCGATGCAGAAGCATTTCGCCGTTTGCTCTCGCATCTCGACCAGCGCAAGGATGTTCAGAATATTGAGCTGATGATCCTCGCTGATTTCTGCCGCAACTGTCTGGGCGATTGGTATCGCGAAGCGGCGGAGGCCGAAGGGCTGGACATGTCGAAGGATGAGGCCCGCGAACGCGTCTACGGCATGCCGTATGGCGACTGGAAAGCGAAATTCCAGGGCGACGCCACGCCGGAACAGATGGCGGCGTTCAAGGCGCGGAAGTCTGAACGTTAGAAGTTCATGCGACTTGAATAAGGGCTGCACACTTTCCGGGATGACAAGTAAAAAATTGTCCGCTCTGACCCCCGACAGCAGTCGTTAGTTCAGCGTCCTCAGCCTGCCCGGCCGCCCCACACTCTAGGTCAAAACCGCAATCCCGATCGAAATCGCCGATACCACCAGCGACAGCGCCGCCAGCCGGGTCGAGATGATGAACCGCTTCCGCTCATCCTGCAGATTGGCCAGGACCGAGGTCAGGAGCGGGAAATTCACCACGTGGCGATCATTGGCGAGGCGCATATTGAAGAAATTGACGTCCTGACCATCGCCCGTGCTGGAGCCATATTTCTCATTCATGTGATAATAGAGTCGGCCAAAGATGAGATCCGGATCGCAGCGATATTTCTTGGCCATCTCATCAATATCAATCGGCACCCAGATTTTTGCGACCCGGGTCTTGTTCTCTTCCGACCAGTCGGAAAAGGCCTTGAGATTCTTCTTGTAAATCATCGAGAGCAAATGCTCATCCGTTGGAATCGGTCGTGCCATGCGCGTCCTCCCTGAAAGATCCCGGGTCAGGCTAGCACACTCTTCGGCTGAGGGTTTGTGAATTTTATTCCGCCGCGATCTGATCGGCTTCGTCGTCAAATTCCTGGGCAATCCGGGCGACCAGGCGCACCGCGACATCTTCCTTGGTCATGCGCGGCCAGCGATCTTCAATGCCATCGCGAGTCACCAGGGCGACCTCATTCATGGCACCGCCCATCACATCGCCGCTGACATCATTGGCGACAATCCAGTCACACCGCTTGCGCTTCAGTTTGGCAATGGCGAGCGTCTCGACATCATGCGTTTCAGCGGCAAACCCAATGATCAGGCTGGGGCGGTGCTTTTTCTTGCGCGACAAGGTGGCGAGAATGTCCGGGTTTTCCGACAGTTCCAGGTTTGGATGCGGATCGCCGTCGCCCTCTTTCAGCTTCATCTTCTTGGCCGCCGCACGGCTTGGGCGCCAGTCCGCGACGGCGGCGACGGAGACGAACACATCTGCGGGCAGCGCGCTCTGACACGCGTCGAGCATTTCACGCGCGGTCTCGATCGGCACCAGGTCGACCCCTTCTGGCGCGTCCAGAGATACCGGACCGGATACTAGCGTCACCCGCGCGCCCGCCTTGGCCAGGGCGCCTGCAATCGCATAGCCCTGCTTGCCGCTGGAATGATTGGACAGGAACCGCACAGGATCGAGTGGTTCACGGGTCGGCCCGGCGGTAATCAACGCATGGCGTCCCGCCAGCGGTTTTGGGTCGAGCCCATACAGGACCGGACCATCGCTCAGCAGCGCTTCAATCCGATCGGCAATGGCCAGCGGTTCCGGCAAACGTCCCGGACCAAACTCGCCGCACGCCATGGCGCCTTCGTCTGGATCCATGACGCTGACGCCATCGCTGCGCAGCGTCTCGACATTGCGCTGGGTCGCGGCGTGTTCCCACATGCGGACATTCATCGCCGGCACCATGAGCACAGGCTTGTCTGTCGCCAGCAAAGTGGTGGAAGCGAGATCATTGGCGAGCCCGCCCGCGGCCTTGGCCATCAAATCGGCCGTCGCCGGACAGACCACGAGAAGGTCGGCCGAGCGGGACAATTGGATATGCCCCATGTCGGCCTCATCATCGAGATCGAACAATTCGGTGAAGACTTTTTCGCCGGACAGCGCTGAAACCGACAGCGGTGTGACAAATTCCTGACCGCCTTTGGTAACGATGCAGCGGCTGCCAATCCCGCGCCGTGACAGCTCCCGGATTAGTTCCAGGGATTTATAGGCCGCGATGCCGCCACCAATGATCAGAAGAATACGCTTGTCTGACATGCCACTTACTTATGCCACTTCCGGGCCATTTGGCACAAAACAAATGAAAAAACGACCACACAGATGCGTGAGATTGATGTTTTTGGTTAAGAACCGGCATCTGCATCCGATTTCAACACCCCCCTAGCAGAGCAGGTCCGCCGCGAAATCCTCGATAGTGCGGGGGTTTCGGCCAAGCAGAAAGGCGATATCATTGGATGGACTATAGTTAAAACCGAGGCGCACCGCCTTGGTCATTTCGGCATTCATTTCGGCATACCAGGGCTCGGCGCCATTGGCGATCAGAGCATCGCGCATCTGTTCCGGCGTGATGCCAACGAATGGAATTTCACGCCCCAGACTTGTGCTGATCCGTTCCGCGGCGCCAGCAAAGGTCATCGCATCAGGTCCCGTCAGGCGATAGGTGCGGTGCGCATGTCCATCTTCGGTCAGGGCCTTGATGGCAATCTCGGCGACATCCCGAACATCGAC
>JBCCZH010000296.1:0-4305 GCA_039188075.1 Pseudomonadota bacterium | reverse complement strand
GTTTTGGTCAGACTCGCAGGATGATGTCGAATTCTTCCTGGTTGAACGTCCGCTCAACTTCCGGAACGGTGTTGGCGTCAACTTTGACGGCGTTGCAACAACCAATGATTTCACGGCAGATCTGAATGACCGTTCGCAAGCAGAAGTAGAAGTCTTCTCTGCTTATGTGAATGATCAGATCGAGGTGAACCCATATCTCGATATCGTGGTGGGCTTGCGCTTTGACAGTTTCGATTTTGCCGTCGATGTCGTTGATCCTGTCCTTTTCGACACAGGTGTTGTTTCGATCGATCCGCGCTCTAGCACGGATGATCGTGTCTCACCTCGCGCCGGCGTGATTTTCAAGCCTCAGGAAAACGTCTCTCTCTATGCCAGCTATAGTGAGAGCTTCCTGCCACGCTCGGGCGAGCAATTTGCCACGATTAGCGGTGGCGACCCTTTTGATCCGGATGTATTTGAAACCGCGGAAATTGGTGTGAAATGGGACTTCGTCCCCGGCATGAGCTTCACTGCTGCATATTTCCAGAACGAGCAGACCCGCGCGGATCGTGACGATGTCACTGGCGAGAATTTCGAAGTCCGTGGTTTGGAGATTGATGGCTTCGAAATGCAGCTGCAAGGCAATGTGACTGAACAGCTCTTCGTCACCGCCGGTTATAGCTATCTCGATGGCGAAACCGACAATGGCGCGGAGATCCCGCGTGAGCTTCCGGAAAACACATTCTCCATCTGGGGCGCGTATCAGGTCACCGACAAGCTGGGCTTCGGCCTGGGGGCGACCTATCAGGATGAGTCCTTCATCACCGATTTCGATATTGGCGATACAGATCCGCACCCGACGCTGCCATCCTACACGCGCTTCGATGCAGCGGCCTATTACGATATCTCTGACGATCTTCGTATTCAGCTCAACGTCGAGAACTTGACCGACGAGTTGTATTTCCCAACCTCGCACAGCACGCATCAGGCGACGGTTGGGGCGCCACTGAACGCGAAAATCACGTTGAGCGGACGCTTCTAAGCAAGGCTAACCATCAGAAGCCGCTGACCTTCCGTCAGCGGCTTCTTTCATAATTGCCCCTATGCATATCCCATCGCCCGCCCCATCTGGCGGGCTATGAGCGTTGAGACACAGACCACGGATCCGGATAAGATTGAAAGCGCCGATGGCGGCATTGGCGTTTCGATCGGACGAATCCTGAAACTACTCGCCCGACCCGAGCTCAGCAAATGGCGGCCTGTCATGGTGCTGGCCATCATGCTGACCCTGGGGGCCGCGGTGCTGGAAGTGATGTTCCCGCTATTGCTCGGCTATGCGATCAACAAACTGGTCTCTGACGAGAATGGTATTATTGCCGGCTTCGGCCCTGCCATGTTCTGGCTCAGCGTGGCGCTGGGCGTCCGGTTCCTTGGTGGCGGCCTGCCGCAACTACGCGACTGGCTTTTCTCGCCGGTCAGCCAGGATGCCCAGCGGGTTGCCTGCGTCGATGCGTTTGGGCATGCGCAAAGCCTCTCCCTCGGCTTCCACCAGACACGGCGAACCGGCGCCCTGAACCGGGTTATCGAGCGCGGGGCGAGCGCGATCGACTACCTGATCCGTTTCCTCGCCTTCAATATTGGCCCGACCATTGTGCGCCTGATCCTCGCCTCGATCGCGCTGGCTGTGGCTTATGATCCGGTGCTGGGACTAGTCGCGATTGTCACGATCATCATATACGCTGCGGCGACGATCATGATCACGGAATGGCGGGTACGGCAAAGACGTCGCATGAATGAGGCAGATACGCGTTTTCGCGGCATCGCGGTCGACATCCTGACAAATTTCGAGACCGTCAAATCCTTCGCAGCTGAGACCCGCGAGACCGGCCGTTTCGATGACGCCATGCGCAATTACAATTTTCGCTATGTCGACGCAGTTCGGTCCATGTATGTCCTGAACGGGGCGCAGGCCTTTGTCATGAATGCCGGCCTGCTGGCGGCTTTGGTGATTTCAGCCTGGCATGTCTCTGAAGGGACCTTGCTGGTGGGCGATCTGACCGGCGTGATGGCGATGTTCCTGTCGCTCTATGCGCCGCTCAACATTCTCGGCTGGGCCTGGCGTGAGATCAAGCAAGGCGCGGTCGATCTGGAAAAACTCTATGGCCTGCTCGGCATGAAGCCGGAAGTCGCCGACAAGCCAGACGCACAGATCCTGTCTGCGCCGAAGAGCGATGTCGCATTTGAACAGGTCAGCTTCACCCATGATGCCCGCGCGGTCGGCGTCCAGGATGTCAGCTTTGATCTGCCGGCCGGCAAGAAGATCGCCTTTGTCGGCACGTCTGGCGCGGGCAAGTCGACGCTCCTGAAACTGCTCTTCCGATTCTATGACGTGTTGCAGGGCCGGGTTCTGGTCGATGGCAAGGATGTCCGCGATCTCACGCAGGAAAGCCTGCGACAGGCGCTCGGGCTGGTGCCGCAGGATGTGGTTCTGTTTAACGAGACCATTCGCTCCAATATTGGCTATGCCAAACCGGACGCCACCGAAGACGAATTGCGGGATGCGGCCCGGCGCGCGCAATTGCTCGATTTCATTGAAAGCCTGCCGGAGGGATGGGACACACGTGTCGGCGAGCGCGGCCTGAAACTGTCAGGCGGGGAAAAGCAGCGCGTCGGCATTGCCCGCGTCATTCTCGCCGATCCGGCCATACTGGTTCTGGACGAAGCCACGTCGGCCCTCGACAGCGCCACGGAAGCGGCGGTGCAGGAAGCGCTGGACGAGGCCTCGAAAGGACGCACGACCCTGATGGTGGCGCACCGACTGTCCACCGTACAGAATGCAGACGAAATCGTCGTCCTGAAAGCCGGCAAGGTGATCGAACGCGGGACGCATGAGGCCCTCTTGGCAGCTGAGGGCGAATATGCCGATATGTGGGCGCGTCAGGCCAAACGAGATGCCCTCGCCGTGGCCGCCGAATAGGAGACCTGTGTCGGATGGCAGATAAGGATTTCAGTCGCGAGAGATTTCCCTGGCTGCGTGGCGGCTTTGACCTGGAAGGTTATGTCGGCGCGCTGGCGGCATTGCTGGTCGGCATACTGCTGGGCTATGTGTTCAGCATCCTGTTCTGGCTCGGCTTCATTGCCGCCGTGGTGATCCTGTTCGCGACCCGGACGGCCGAGCGGACCCCACCAGAAGCCGCTGGTCTGATTGTGGCGCCGACGGACGGCATCGTGGTATCGGTCAATGGTGCCGCGCCGCCGGATGAATTGCGTCTGGAAGGCGCCGAATGGACCCGGGTGCGGGTCTCGATCGGTCCAACTCAGACCAATGGTATTCACGCCCCGATGGATGGCGCGATCGACCACATTATTCGCGAGATCGGCGATCCAGCCGCCTTTGCGGCGATGAAGCCGGACCGGCCTGGACTGGCTGTGGCCTTCGTGTCGCTGCAGAGCGGCGATCGCGCGGTCGGCATGCGGTTCGCGACGGGGGGCCTGGGCCCGCGCCTGGAAATTGACGCGGAAGCGGGGGATGCGGTCCGGCTGGGCCGCAATATCGGTACGCTGCGCCTGGGGGGCTGGTGCGATCTCTATTTGCCCGCTTCTATGACCGTCCTACCCAGCCCGGGGCAGACCTTGATCGGGTCCGAAACGATTCTCGGTCATTTCGATGAGGCTGCGAAGACTGCACCGGCGCCAGAAGTGGCTGAGAGGGAGCCGGAAGTGGCTGAAGAAGCGCCGAAAGTAGCCGAACCTGAACCGACCGTCGTCGAGGCTGAACCGGTCATTGACGAAGAAGATGAGCTCACCCTCGAAGCCCTGACCAGCGAAGACTCGCCCGAATCGGAATCGTCGGATGAGGAAGATGAGGACGTGTCGGAAATGTTCGCGCGTTTGCGCAAGGAAGCGCAGAAAATGCAGGATGATGATTAGCGCCGCGAACAGCGCTGACCGCAAAATCTTCATTGACCTTTAAGAAAAGCAGGCGCATGTGGCGCGCGTTATCGCGCCCTGACCGGCGCATGGACCAAACAGCGTGACTCGCGCCGGGCTCGAGTAGACCCCGGATGAGTTTGGTCCTTCAGGCATTCAGCTCAATAAACGCCCTTGTTCACGCGGGTCGTTCCCTCCCAGGCACAAAACAAGTGCCGACGCGTGCGGTCCGACAGAGCGGCTGCGCGCGCGATAAGAAAGAAACTGCGTGACGACATTCACCGATCTTGGCTTGCACAAACAAGTGCTCAAAGCCGTAACCGCCGAAGGCTATGAAACGCCGACGCCGATCCAGCTGCAATCCATACCGCATTTGCTGGACGCGCGCGACTTGCT
>JBCCZH010000295.1:0-4380 GCA_039188075.1 Pseudomonadota bacterium | reverse complement strand
TTCAGCCCGAACGACCCAGCGATCACGATGACGGTATAGACCGCCATGAGCGGCCAGAAGACGCGATGATATCGTCGCTTCGCGGATTTGAAGGTTTGTTGAGTCATGGAAAGCTCCTGGGAGGAATTAGATCACCAGCCGCGTAAAGGCCTGCGAGGACTTGTTTTGTTTTTCCGCACGGCGCCAGAGCCATGCTAACATGACGAGGCTGGGCAATGAGAGGATCGGGCTGAGCCAGGCTGGTCCGAACACGCCAATGGCAAATCCGATCTGGATTCCCAGGCTCGCGACGACGACGAAGACCGCGACGGAAGTATAGGATTGGAAGACAGACATGAGTCCCTCGTGTGTCAAGTGAGCTTGTCATTTAGACAAGGGAACTTGACATGTCAAGCGTCATTGACATTCTTTTTTGCATTGCCTCTGGCGGCGCAGCCATTAGGACGCCGCCATGGCTGTCGCTCCCTCCCTCCAGGTTTTTCGCCATCGGGCCTATTTGCAATTCTGGTTGATGCGGGTCTCCGTCTCTGCAGCCAGGCAGATGGAAGCCGTGGCGATTGGCTGGCAAGTCTATGATCTGGCGCGTGATCCAATTGTCGATGGCGGCATGGGGCTCAGCATCAATGAGGCCGCTTTCATGCTGGGACTGGTCGGGCTGGCGCAATTTGTTCCGGTCCTCTTGCTTTCCCTGATTGGCGGTCAAGCCGCGGATCGGTTGAACCGAAAAATGATCCTGGTGGTCAGCAATCTGGCGCGCCTGCTCGGGACAATGGCCTTGCTGTCGACGATTTTCCTGCCGGCCAGTCAGGCTCTGCCCGTTATATTCGGCGTCGCGATTCTGCTGGGCACCGTCAATGCATTTACGCCGGCGGCCGCGAATGCGCTCTACCCGCAACTGGTGCCGCGTGCTGAACTCCCCACCGCAATCGCGTTCAATTCGCTTGGCTTTCAGACGGCAAAGATTGCCGGCCCGGCTTTGGGTGGAATCATGCTGGCTATTGGCGGGTTGAGCCTGGTCTATAGCGTTGCTTTCATTCTGATTGCCTTTGCCATCGTGGCCATCGCGACGGCCAAAACCCCGCCACATCAAAAGCTCACCAATGCCCGTGGCCGTGACATGGTGTTTGCTGGATTGCGTTACATTCGCCGGAACAGGATCGTGCTCGGGGCCATCTCGCTTGATCTGTTTGTCGTCTTCTTTGGCGGCGTTGTCGCGCTCTTGCCGGTCTTCGCGCGAGACGTTCTGCACGTCGGGGAGACGGGTCTTGGTTTCCTGGTGGCAGCCCCCGCCATCGGGGCGGTGACCGTTGCGTTTCTATTGGCGCGCCGTCCGCTATCCCGCCGAGTCGGACCCTGGATGTTCTGGGCCGTCGGCATATTCGGCGCCGCGACTTTGGTGTTTGGACTGTCTTCGATTTACTGGCTGAGTTTCGTCGCCCTGATCGTCACCGGCGCGGCCGACGAGATTTCGGTCTATGTCCGCGCTTCGCTGATTCAGTTGGCGACCCCCGACGAAATGAAAGGACGAGTGACATCGGTATCCTTCATTTTCATCTCGGCCTCGAACGAACTCGGAGAATTTGAAAGCGGCGTCGCGGCCCGATTCCTCGGACCGGTCGGCGCCGCCCTGCTCGGTGGGTCCGTGGCGATCGGCGTGGCCCTCCTATGGACGCGATTGTTCCCGGAGCTTGCCCGCGCCGACACGTTTGAAGGGATTGAAGAACAGGCGGTCTAGGCCGCGCTCTTCTTGCCAGGCACCAGTTTCCCGAAAAACGCCCAGACATCATTGACCCCGGCGCCATGCACGGCGCCCGCGCGATACACCCGCGTGGCCATGAGCAGAATCAAATACGTGGTCACCGCCATCAGGCCGAGCTGCGCCAGCACTTCCCAGAGCGGTGGCTCGGTTGGCATGCGCAGGATTAGCAGGAACGGCGTGAAGACGGGCACCCAGGCCATGATCTGGATCAAGGCCGATTCCGCATCCTGAATGGCAAAGACCAGCATCAGCAAAGGCGCCATCAACATCACGAAGAGCGGTGTCATCAGCGTCTGAGCCTCCTGGATCGTGTCGCAGAGCGAGCCGAGCGCAAGGAACAGAGATCCAAACATCATATAGCCAAGCACGAAGCTGATTATGGCCGGCACGAACAGGGCAGGATTGGCCGCGGCGCTGGCCAGCGATCCCAGCACGCTGGCCACGTCCGGTGAGATCGCGTCACGCATGAACCAGGTGATGAGGCCCGAGCCAAAGCCCCAGAACGCCATCAGGGTCAAAGCCAGGAGCAGCACGGCGAGGAGTTTTCCAGCCAGCAGATGGGGCAGTTTCACGGACGTCAGAAGACTGTCGAAAATCTTGTTCGAGCGTTCCTCAATCGTCCCCATGAGCAGATAATTGATTACCGAGAAGATCAGGAACCAGAGCGAGAACGCCATCATGATCGAGACGAAGAATGGCGCCTGATCGGTTCGCGTCACCTCCGTATCGGTGCCGGCATCAGCGCCCAGGCGCAGTCGCTGTTGTTTGACCGAGCGCCGGGCCGACCGGGCACTGGTCAGGACATCGCGATTGACATTCACTGCCGCCAGGGCGCGATCAAGTTGTAATTCTTCTTCTGCCTTTTCGGCAGCATCGATCAGGGTTCGAGCCTGCAGGTTTTCCGACCAATACTCAATTTCTCCACTCTCATCATTGACCACCAGTGCCGCGAAAAGCGGTTGCGGACCTTCGTCTGTGTCGACCAGACGTTCGCCTGCCAGATAAGGTGCGAGTTCGGCGCTGGTGCTGACGGGCGCGGCGACTTCGACAAAATCCTGTCTTGGCAGCAGAGAGGGACTGCCGCCAGCCTGTTCGAACGCATCGACGACGCTGGCCCCGGAGTCGATCGCGGCATCGAAAGAGTCGACCGCCTCGCTGGCGCTGTCATCCATCACGGAGATCGGGTCCAGCATCGCCCGGGCGATCAGCACCTGGCCGGCACTAAGATTCTCGCGCAAGGCATTGGTAAAGGCATCACCTTGCTCGATCACGGTGAAATAGCGCGTCGGCTGGGTGTTCTGTGCCAGCATCGGGGCGAACATGAAAATGCCGATAATCACCGGCGTGAACAAAAGTCCGAGCCAGAATCCCCAGGCTGAAACATAACCGAGATAGTCGCGGCGGGCGACGAGATAGGTTGAGCGGATCATGCGGCGTCCCTTCCCTCAGCCGCATCTGCGGCAAGTGTGTCGGTCAGGTCCTGGGCCTCGGCTTCGCTGACCAGCGAGACAAAGACATCGCGTAACCGGGCCTCTTGCGGTGTGAAACTGGTAATCGGCGCGCCCAAATCGATCGAAGCACGCAAAGCATCTTGCGATGTCTGGCCGTTTTTCAGGCTGACGCGCCAATGGTCGCCATCTTCCTGGGCCTCAAACCCGGCCGGTGCGAGTGTGGTTTGCAAGTCAAAGCCATCGGAAACGCCGATATGAACGGCGCGTCCAAGCGCGGCAAAGCCCTCTTCCAGCGTGCCGTCAAACACTTTCCGGCCGCGCGCCATCATCACGATTTTTTCGCACAGGCGTTCGGCATGCTCCATGACATGAGTCGAGAAGACAATTGTGGCGCCGCGTTTATGCTCATCAATGATCAGGTCTTCGAGGGCTTGCTGGTTGACCGGATCGAGCCCGGAAAAGGGTTCGTCGAGAATGAGAAAGTCCGGTCGATGGGCGAGGGCGGACAGGATCTGAACCTTTTGCGCCATGCCCTTGGACAGTTTGGTGACCCGGCTACGGCCAAAATCGCCAAGCCCCATCATGTCCAGCAGCTCGTCGGCACGGTCCTTGGCGTCGCGCGCGGTCATGCCTTTGAGCCGCGCGAAATAGGTAATGATCTGCCGCGGGCTCATTTTCTTGTAGAGGCCGCGTTCTTCGGGCAGGAAGCCAACCCGTTTCAGGGATTCCAGATTCGGGCGGGCGCCAAGCAGGCTGACTTCGCCGCGATCCGGCGACAGGACGCCCAGCGCCATGCGCAGGCTGGTCGATTTACCCGCGCCATTTGGGCCCAGAAAGCCGACAATTGAGCCTTGCGGCACGTCAAAATCCAGGTTGCGTACAGCCTGGAAACTACCAAACCATTTGCTGACACCCGTCATTTTGAGAGGTGTTTCACCACTCATACAGCCATCTCCCGCTTCGAATCTTCCGTTTATCGATATGTAGAACGACTCTTTTGCCCTGCTAGGCTTGCCAAGCCCTTAAAGTGTGCACAGGATATTGGCATGAAGACGCCGCTAAATCCTCTGCAACGGGATTTGGTCGTCGCCCGGGGGAAGGATCCACGTAGAAAACGTGACGATAGACTCCGCCCAGCGAGGGCCGATACCTGCGCGCCGCAACACTCTT
>JBCCZH010000294.1:0-4416 GCA_039188075.1 Pseudomonadota bacterium | reverse complement strand
TGCACATCTTTAATAGATATATCAATTGCATTAGATATATCATTTGACAATAAGGTCACACCCTCAGGCGAGCAAAAGGCGATAGAGATGACAAAAAGCAGTGTTCTGATCAGCGAAGTTGGCCCGCGCGACGGTCTGCAGAATTGCGATGCCATCATGCCGACAGCGGATAAAAAGCGCTGGATTACCGCTCTGGCGGCGGCCGGGGTGAAGGAAATCGAGGTCGGCTCGTTCGTATCGCCGAAACTCCTGCCGCAAATGGCGGATACAGGCGAGATTGTTCGCCACGCGATCGAGATTCCGGATCTGGAAGTCGCTGTGCTGGTGCCGAATCTGAAAGGCGCGCAACTCGCCATCGAGGCCGGCGCGCACAAGATCACACTGCCCCTGTCGGTCAGTGAAACCCATTCCTTGCGCAACATTCGGCGCACGCATGATCAGGTGATTGAAGAGGCAGAAGCCATTTCGGCCCTGATCCGGGGCCTGCCGGACTCACAGCGCCCGCATTTCGAAGGCTCTCTGTCGACGGCTTTTGGCTGCACGCTGGAAGGGCCGATTGATGAGGCGATTATTCTGCGCAGCGCGGAGCGCTTAATGGCGGCGGGGTGCGATGAAGTCGGCCTGTCCGATACAACCGGATATGGCGATCCGGGCTCTATGAAACATCTGGTCCGGGCGGTTCGCGCGACGGTCGGAGACGAGAATCTCACCGGCGTGCATTTGCACAATACACGCGGCCTCGGGCTGGCAAATGTTCTGGCGGCCTATGAAGAAGGAATCACGACATTTGATAGCTCACTTGGGGGCTTGGGCGGTTGCCCTACTGCGCCAGGGGCCAGCGGGAATGTCGTGACCGAGGACCTGGTCTTTATGTTCGAATCCATGGGTGTCGATACCGGTATCGATCTGGACGCCTTGATGGCAACCCGTGAGATTGTCCGCGCGGCCTTGCCGGAGGAAGAGCTTTACGGCTTCACGCCGCGCGCCGGATTGCCGCTTGGCTATAAAGGGGCGCCGGTCCCGGTCGCCGCCGAGTAAGACGACCACACCGAAACCGTCCTTGCGACACGGAAATCTCGCCTGACAGACGAATTGGGGCTTGGCGCGAGCGATTAACCGTGCCATTTAAATGATATATCATTTGGAGGTGGACCCGTGAAACTGGTTTCAAAAATAGCGGCGATGACCGCATCGCTTTCCGCATTGGCGGCCTGTGCAACCATCAGTCAGGCTCAGGAAGGGGCGCAGCTCGACCCGACTGATGCCGGCGACTCGTTGACCATTATGCGCAAGGTAATGTGCTCGACGATCGACAATCAGCCTGAAGTCTATTGGTGGCATGGCATCGCCCTGTCCCGCGTCACCGGGGAGCGTGACCGTCACGTGTTTGATGTCGAGGGCATGAATATCCGTGCCTGTTCCACAATCGAGGATGATGAAAAGGGCACGGGCCTTCACCTGGTTTCGCGCGAAATCCTGCTCTACAAGGATCCGGAGACAGCCGAAGTCTTGTCGACCTGGGATAATCCATGGACAGGCGAAACGGTCGACGTGCTTCACGTCGCCAATGATCCGGTCAATTTCAAAATGTATGAAACCGGTCGCGACGGCTCCCCCCTGCAATGGGGCGGCGAGATTGGTGAAGACGGCACCTGGTGGATGCGCAGCACGGTGCCACTCTGGTATCCCAATCCGCTGGCCAGCGAATTCCAGAAGGAAATTGGCGGCACGTATCACGCCACTGAAATGTTCAACTTCTTCGGGCGGACCGATGACCTGCTCGACCCGGAAACCGATTCAGCCAAGATCACGGTCGGCTGGGCGCGGATGGCCGACTGGTTGCCCTGGATGGACATGAATGGTCGGCAAGGGCTGCTCTATATGCATACGGCCGGGTACAAGCTTGAAAGCTATGACCAGCTTTCCGACACGATGAAGGCAGAAATCGCAACCCATTATCCGGAATATACCAGCCCGCCACCCGCTGGCGATCCGCGGGCCAATATGACCAGCTGGAAATATTATAAGGGCATTCGCGACGGCTCGATCACCGCGCCGGATCGTGGCGCTGAATAAGCAGCACTATCCTCCAAACTCCAAGGCCGGGATTTTTGTCCCGGCCTTTTTCTATGTTCAGAAGGTCTCGTTTTCGTAAGCGGACCAGTCCTTCGTGACGAAGGTTTCGTCGACCAGCGTGCGCTGGAACAAGCGATCGGCCTTGAACCATTGCCAAACGCGTGCGCGGGATTGTCCGTCATCGGACAGCTGGATCATTTCATACAGATACAGATCGGGTTCCCCGGTCCGAGTCCAGTTCAGCATGGTGGTGCGATTGAAATCATCCAGCGCGACATCGCATGCCCAGCCATTGATGAATTCATTGTCCCATTTCAATCGGCCATTCTCGACCATGGCCGGGAAGTCGCGGGTTTCACGTTTGCCATCTGCCCAGCGATAGAGGTTGGTCTGGTGATAGGGGTGACCGGCTTCAGGGAATCGACAGATGAGCCGCGAGTCATGTTCATCGATCAGAGTTCCTTCAATATTGAAGTATCTGTATTTGCCTTCCCAGACGCCCTCATGGCGGGCCAGCAATGGCATGATCTTCTTCAACTCGTTTGCAGTCATTCCATCGGGCATTGTCGGCTCCTTTTTCGGATGTGTGTTCTTTTCGTCACGAGACACTGAGAAAATTTTCTCGTGACCTAGTCAAATCATAATTTCGAACTTAAACAGACCCTGAGGATAAAAGATATATCATTATGTCATTTGTGTCGGTGACACGATGACGCAGCGGGGAGACTCATATGTCCAAGACCTTTTTGAAATTCGGTGCGGCGGCCGTCGCGATGACGGCCTATGGCTCTCCGGCGCTGGCGCAGGACGCCGTGGAAGAAGAAGCGGAATCCCGTCAGGACGTGATTACGGTCACTGCGCGGAAGACCGAGGAGACGCTGCAAGAAACGCCCGTGGCGGTGTCTGTTGTGACCGCGGATGTGATCGACAATCTGTCCCTGACCGATCTTTCGGACATTTCCAAACTGACTCCTGGTCTGTCCTTCGACAATGAGTTCGGACGCGATTCAAATCGGCCAGTTATTCGCGGCCAGGCGAACATTCTGGGTGCGTCCGGTGTGTCTTACTTCATCGACGGCGTTCGTATCTCCGGCGCGATCACAGATTACGACCTGAACGATATTGAACGGATCGAAGTGGTGAAAGGGCCGCAAAGTGCGCTTTATGGTCGGAACACCTATTCGGGTGCTATCAACATCATCACCCGGACTCCAGGCGACGAATTCAGCGCCCGCGCCAGCCTCGATCTGGCCGAACATGGGCAACAGGGTCTCAGCATCGGCTTTGGCGGCGCGATCAATGATTATTTTGCATTCGGCGTAAACACACGCCTGTACAATTATGATGGCGAGTTCACCAATGCGTTCGATGGCGAGCCGATTGGATCTGAAACGACCCAATCTTTCTCCGGTGTTCTTTACTTCACGCCGAACGATGATTGGGACATTCGCCTGCGGGGCTATTATTCCGACAGTGATGATGGCCAGCCGGCGCTGTTCGCAACCACGGCCGACGAGAATAACTGTTTCTTCGACAATGGCGCACTTTATGGCGGGCAAGGACGATATTTCTGCGGCGTCATCCAGCCGCGCGATGTGAATTCAGACTATCGATTGCAAATCGGTCCGCGCGCGGGAACCGAGATTGAAAACACACAGCTCAGTTTGTCGGTAAATGGGGATCTGAATGATGATTGGTCGATCACGTCGATCACCGGCTTTAATAGTCGCGAAGTGAGCCAACAGACTGACGGTGATTATTCGCCAACCCGCTTCCAGGCGACAAACTTCGTGCCTGGTGGCTTTCCAATCAATATTATCAGCTTCGCGCCATTCCTGGCCGTGTACGGTTATCCGACCAGTATCGCTGATTTTACGTTCGCAAATGAGAGCGAAGAGGAAGAAATCTCGCAAGAGCTCCGTCTGAACTATGAGGGCGACAATTTCCGAGCTCTGGTTGGGGCTTACTATCTCGATGGCGAAGATATGAGCCGCGATGCGCGCAGCTTGCCGCCTGGGGCGCAAGAGACGGCAGATGAAAACTTCGCTGCCGAACTCGCATCTCAGCAAGTGATTTGTGGATTCAATCCGACCTGTGTTGCGATCGTTCCCCTGGGATCTTCCACGATCGCCGTCCCGAATGGGATGAGCACGTTCGACATTGAAAACCGTGCGGTATTCGGTCTCGTCTCCTATGACGTGACAGACACCGTCTCTGTCACGCTGGAAGGGCGCTATGCGGAAGAAGACATTGAACGCAATGCGCCGGGTGATCCAACGCAGACCGCGAGCTTCGACAATTTCGCGCCCCGCGCCACGATTGACTGGCAAGTGACGCCGG
>JBCCZH010000293.1:0-4430 GCA_039188075.1 Pseudomonadota bacterium | reverse complement strand
GAAAAGCTTTGGTGCCCAGAAGAGGACTCGAACCTCCACGTCCATAAGGACACTACGACCTGAACGTAGCGCGTCTACCAATTCCGCCATCTGGGCACGAAAATGGAATGGCGCGTATACAAGCGGAATCGCGCCAGCGTCAACGGTCAAAATGACCTTGAGCTGCGACGCTGGCGCGCTCTACGCTATGCCAGACTAACCAGCGCGGGAAAATCCGCTCGGTTGCATCATGGCATAGAGCTGGTCCTTGAGCATCATTCGCTCGCGCCGCAGGGCCAGTTCGGTCACGTCTGCGACGGGTTGAATCCTTTCTTCCATGCGGTGAATGGTGCGATTTATCTCGTGATACCGGTCGGCCAGTCGGGCAAAATGCGGACTGGTGCGTTTCAGTTCGCTGATGCGATCCTTGTCGGTGGGAAAGTCATCGCTCAATTCATGCGGGGTATGGCTCATGGCAATACGGCTCCTCTGCTGTCCTGAAGACCAGAGGAGCCGATACGTGACGGCCTGTCACTTAGGAGGATTGCTTATGTCCCTGCGTTATTCCGGGTCGCCCTGACGCAAGATGGTGCGTTTGCCGGCATGATTGGGGGCGGAAATCACGCCCTCTTCCTCAAGCCGCTCGATCAGCGTGGCGGCCTTGTTGTAGCCAACCTTCAGACGGCGCTGCAAATAGCTGGTCGAGGCCCGCTTGTCGCGCAGGATGATGGCCAGAGCCTGGGCATAGAGATCCTCGTCCTTGTCGCCGGTCGAGGTGCCGAGCATGGCATCCATGATGACGCTGCCTGTGCCTTCTTCAGGCTCTTCCAGAACTTCAGGATTATAGTCCGGCTCGCCGCCATTATCGCGCAACCAGTCGACCACGGCCTGGACTTCCTCGTCCGAGACGAACGGGCCGTGACAGCGTTTGGTTTTGACGCCTGCCGCCTGATAAAGCAGGTCGCCCATGCCGAGCAATTGTTCAGCGCCCTGCTCTCCCAGAATGGTGCGCGAGTCGATCTTGGTCGTCACCATATAGGATATCCGGGTCGGGAAGTTCGCCTTGATCGTGCCGGTAATCACATCCACGGACGGACGCTGGGTGGCGGTGATCAGATGGATGCCCGCGGCCCGGGCCATTTGCGCCAGGCGCTGGACACAGCCTTCAATTTCCTTGCCGGCCACCATCATCAGATCGGCCATCTCGTCGATCACAATGACCAGGTGCGGCACATGATCCAGTGGCAGGATCTCGGTCTCGTATTGCGGCTTGCCGCGATCGTCGAACCCGGTCTGAACCTTGCGGGTCAGATGGTCGCCGCGTTTGCGATACTCTGCCGCCTTCTTGTTGAAGCCTGCCAGATTACGCACACCAGCCTTGGACATCAGCTCATAGCGCATTTCCATTTCGCGCACCGCCCATTGTAGCGCCAGAACGGCCTTTTTCGGATCGGTCACAACGGGCGACAGCAAATGCGGGATGCCTTCATAAATGCTGAGTTCCAGCATTTTGGGATCGATGAAGATAAACCGGCACTCTTCAGGCGGCAGCTTGTAGATTAGCGACAGGATCATCGCGTTGACGCCGACCGACTTACCGGAACCGGTCGTCCCGGCGATTAGCAGGTGAGGCATTTTCGCCAGTTCGACCACTGTCGGGGCGCCGCCAATGTCTTCACCGAGCGCCATTGGCAGAGCCGCCTTGGACTTGGTGTAAATGTCATTGTCGAGCAATGAGCGAAGATAAACCGTCTGGCGCTCCTCATTCGGCAGTTCGATCCCGATCGCGTTCTTGCCCGGCACCACCGCGATACGGCAGGACACCGCGCTCATCGAGCGGGCGACGTCATCCGCCAGAGAGATCACGCGCGCGGATTTCACGCCCGCCGCAGGTTCCAGCTCAAACAAAGTGACGACCGGTCCCGGGCGCACTTCGCGGATCCGACCGCGGACACCGAATTCGCGCAGCACTTCAGCCAGACGATTGGCCTTGGCGAGTAGCGAGTCCTCATCAATCTCGTGGCGCTGGGTGGGTGGCACCTGCAACAGGTCCAGCGGCGGCACCTTGCGGCCCCGCGCCTTGCGGTTGCGCCGCACCTGAGGTTTGGGAATTGTCGCGGAGCGCGGCGCCGTGACCGTCACCGGCTTGCTGGGGGGTGGGGCTGGCGGCGGGATATCCTCGACAATCGCGTCTTCAATCTCATCTTCGAGGATCTCGCGACGGGCAGGTTTTGGGGCTGTCCCGCGTTTGATCTTTGTTTGGTCGGCCTCCTCGAACAGGTCGTCCGAGCGTTCACGGCGGAAGCGAATGCGGCCAAACAGACCGCCCGCCTGACGGGCCGCCCGAGCACTGGATTTCGACGCCGCAGCTTGCAAGAGCCGGGCATCTCCGCGTCGGAAACCGAGGGCGGCAAACGCACAGAGCAAAGCCAGGGCCCCCGCAACCAGACCGGACAGGAGTTCCGGCATGGGCAGTAGCAGGGCCTTGAACGGCATCGCGGCGAGATCATGCAGATTGTCGCCAATCATTCCACCCAGACCCGCGCGCAAGGGCCAGGAGGTCGGCACCGGCCAGGCCGCGAAACAGGCCGCGGAGAGCGGCACGAACAGAAATCCGAGCAGCCAGCGGCGTACCCGCGGCGCACCGATCAATACAGTCCGCATGGCACCGCCAATCATCAGGGCGAGGCCAGCCACCCAGGCGGACCAGCCGAGCATCTGACGCATAAGGTCTGCGAAGACGGCGCCGCCGGCGCCAAACAGGTTTTCAACACTACGATTGGTGGCGGCATTCCAGCTCGGATCCAGGGGATCATAAGAGCCGACACTGCCACAAATGAACACACCCACAGCAAAGGCTGTGGTGCCGGTAATGATCCGCCAAACCGGGTCGGATACTTCACGCATATGGGCCGCTTCTGCGATTGAATTTGCCATAATCTACACTCCGGTCGGGGACGGACGTTCTGAACCAAAAATGAAATTACAAGGACGGCCTTAAAACGGCGCTAACGGCCATGAAATTGCCCAAAAGAAACCCCCGGAGCTTGCGCGCCGGGGGTAAGTCGGGAGGAAACGCTTCCAAACTTGAGGAAGCGTAGGATTGCCCGCGCCGGCATGACCCGGCGCGGGCAAACTGATTAGGAAGCAAATTCCGGGTACGCTTCGACACCTGTGTCGGCGCGGTCGAGGCCGAGCTGCTCGTCCTCTTCGCTGACGCGGACACCGATGGTGAATTTCAGACCCATCCAGACAATGGCGGACAGGACCGAGACCACGATACCGGTCAGGATCACACCGACCAGCTGGCCAACATAGCTGGCGTCGCCTGTCAGCGCGCCGGCTTCGTCGACCGGCGGCATGATGTGGTTGCCATAAGAAGCGGCGACGATGATCGTGCCCCAGATACCGCAAACCAGGTGAGCTGGGATCGCACCGACGACGTCATCAATCTTGAGCTTGTCGAGCAATGGCACAGTCAGAACAACCAGAACACCACCAATGGCACCGATCGCAACAGACGCGCCCATGCTTGGCGCAAGTGGCTCAGCCGTGATCGAGACGAGACCACCAATCGCGCCATTGAAGGCCATGGTTGGGTCGACTTTGCCCTTATAGAGCACCGCGGTCAGGATCATCGCAGCGAGGACACCGCCGACCGCCGCCATATTGGTATTGGCGAAGATCTTGGCGACCGCATTGATGTCGTCAAACGTACCGGCTGCCAGTTGAGACGCGCCGTTAAAGCCGAACCAGCCGAACCAGAGGATGAACGTACCAAGCGCTGCCAGAGGAATGTTGGAACCTGGCATCGGGTTCACTTTCTCGCCGAAATACTTGCCGGCACGGGGTCCGATGATGATGGCACCGATCAGGGCGGCCCAGCCACCGGTCGAGTGAACCAGGGTCGATCCCGCAAAGTCAGAGAAGGCCCACTGGCTGTCGAGGTAGCCGCCACCCCATTCCCAGCTGACAACAGTAGGGTAGATGATCGCCGTCAGGAAGACGACAAAGATCAGGAATGACCACAGTTTCACACGCTCAGCGACCGTACCGGAGACGATCGAGGCCGCCGTCGCGACGAAGACCATCTGGAAGAACCAGTCAGAGCTCGCGGCATAGCCGGTTTCAAGAGACTCTTCTACGCCGGCATCCCATGGAATACCGCCGGGAATACCGATTATTCCGCCGAGGGCTGTGGAGGCCGGATAGGCAATATTATAGCCGATCAGCCAGAACATCAGGCCCGCAACAGAGAACAAGGCAACATTCTTCAAAGACTGCATGGAAGCATTCTTGGACCGCACCAAGCCAGACTCGAGGCAGAGGAAACCCGCTGCCATAAACATTACGATCAAGCCGCCGATCAGGAACAGGTAACTGCTATCGACATAGGCGCTGACCGCGCTCGCTTCTTGTGCATGCGCGGCGAGGCCCGCCATGCCGGCCAG
>JBCCZH010000292.1:0-4430 GCA_039188075.1 Pseudomonadota bacterium | reverse complement strand
GTTGCTCGCCCAGACACGCAACAAACACCTCTTTCAAACTCATGGCATTTCGCACCGGTTGATCATAGGTCCAATCTACAGCTAGCAATTCTCTCACCTTGTTGAGCGAGAGCGACAAAGGCCGCCGCGTCACGGTGGTGACCCCATCGGCACCCGCGCCAAGCGCTTTCATCAGCCCGGGCCAGGTCCGAATGATCCTGACTTTCCGATCGAGAACTTCGCCGGATGTGGCGGCAATCTGAGTCCAGTTTGTGGATGCCACAGAACAGGGTTCCAGAAGGGATTCGACAGCGGCGGTTGCATCAATGGTTTCGACTATTTGCGACACCAGGTCATGAACAGATATGACTGCAAATGACCGCGTCGTTCCTTTCGGTTCAGACGGCGCCGGCAACCAGCCTGCCCGGATAAGGTCGAACATGGGCGCCAACATGGGATCACCCGGTCCGATTACTGCAGGCGGGCGAATAATGGTGATCCGCATCTGCGCCGAGAAAGGCTGAAGCGCGGCCTCACTCATCGCCTTGGATGCGGCATAGCTGGAGATCCACGGCGCCCGCGCGGCCTGCGATGAGACACAGATAAAGTGTTCCACCCCGGCCGCCGCGGCGCACGCCGCCATATTATGGGTGCCGATGACATTCGCTTTATGGAACCCGTTTGCATCCACGGATGTCGTGGCCCCCGCGAGGTGAATGCAAGTGTGCGCGCCGTTCAGCAGGGACTGGATCGCATCACGATCCTGTAGCGACCCGGATACGATCTCAGTCGACTCCGGAACCCTGACGGTGCGGTTTCTTTTCGATCGAATGAGGGCCCGTGTGGGCTGACGCCGCGCGTCCAGACGGGTCAGCAAGTGAGATCCGATAAAGCCGGTCCCGCCCGTCACCGCTATGTCACCCCGAACCGTCGACTTGGTCAGGTCCGTCATTCCGCCAAAACAGGAATCGCTGATTTTACGTCGAACGCACCAGAGATGAATTTCTGCCGAGTCCGCATACGGCTCAGTTTGCCAGACGAAGTCATGATTAGACTGCGAGTCGGCACGAGAATAACTTCGATGGGCGCGCCAACAGTTTGTCGGACATTCGCGGTGACTTCAGACAGCAGGGCTTCACGTTGCTCTGTTTCACGGGCTTTGCACTCTGCAAGCAAGTAGATGTGCCCATTGCCATCATCATCGGACAGTTTGAACGCGGCAGATTTTGGAATTTGTCGTCCGCCGGCCTTTTCCGCGGTCCATTCGATATCTTGCGGCCAGATGTTTCGGCCATTCCACAGGATCAGATCCTTGTGGCGGCCCGTAATGATCAACTGACCATTCAGCCAATAGCCAAGATCGCCCGTGTCGAGCCAACCCTCTTGATCGGTCAATGGCACGATGCCCATCTCCCGATCCAGAATTCCCGGTGATACGCTATCCCCGCGAAACATGATGCGGCCGACAACACGCTCTTCGACCTCATTCCCATCATCATCGCAGATCTTCATCTCATGGCCGGGAATGGCCTGGCCGCAGGCAATCAAGGCGCGTTGATTGCGTTCTTCCGTCCTCGCATTGGCCGGCACGGCGCGCTGCTGCGATCGCATAATATCAGAATTGATGACATCCACCTGAAACCCGGTATGCAACGGGCTGAACGAAACCGCGACGGTGGCTTCCGCCAGCCCATAGCTTGGGACAAAAGCAGTTTCACAGAACCCATGCTCGGCGAACGTATCGGCAAATTTCCGAAGCGCTTCTTCGCGCACCATATCGCCGCCAATTCCGGCCACCCGCCAGCTTGAAAGATCTAGGTCGCCGCCCCGCCAGCGTTTCGCACTGATCTCGTATCCGAAGCTCGGACTGTATGAATGTGTGGCCTTGTTCTCGCTGATCAGTTTCAGCCAGGTCGATGGCCGGCGCGCGAAAGAGTGCGAGTCAATATAATCGACCGAAAGTTGCGCCATCATCGGCGCCAGGAACTGCCCTATCAGACCCATATCGTGGTAAAGTGGCAGCCAGGAGGAAATCCGATCTCCGGCGCCGGCCTCCAGTCCGAGCTGAATCGCCCGGCAATTTGTGGTCACGCTTTTCTGACTGCCGACGATCCCTTTCGGAGAACTCGTGCTGCCGGACGAGAATTGGATGTAACACATATCGTCCGCCGCAAATGGACGAAGGTCAGAGACCGTTTGCGTGAAGTCAGACCCATCCAGATTTCCGACCTGCATCCCCGAATGCTGCAGCGCTTCTTTCGCGACACCCAGAATCGAGGTCGGCGCCAGCAGACAATGCAGACCAGCGGTCTCGCAAATCCGTTTGAGCTGATCCTTGTAAAACGCGTTGCTGCCCAAGGTCACTGGCACGGAGATCGGGACAGGCAGAACACCTGCATACTGACAGGCGAAGAACATGACCGCGAAATCCGGACTGGTCTCGGCAATCAGTCCGATCAGTTCTCCGGGCTCTGTCTCGGTGGTCAGTCGCGCCGCCATTTCGACGGCGCGCGCGCGAAGTTCGCCATAGGTCAGCGCACATTCAAGTTCACCGCGGACAGAGTAAAAATTCAGCCCGGTCACGCCGTTGGCGGCATAGTCCAAGGCTTCGCTGAGCGTTTCAAAGCCGCCGCAATTGAACTCGATACTGTTCGCGTTCGGGGTTCTTACCTGCATTGTCAGCCCTCATCGCCAGCAGCTATCCCACAAAGCTGTCACTCTACTCAGATGTACGTCTGTTCATCTTCATGTCACATATTTTTTGCAAAAAACAACTTTTTCATCAGTGCCGTGAACAAATGTGAACCGATTCGTGGCGGTTTTCGGTTGGGATTCCCTCTGTTTTTTGTCACAAACCTCCTCTGTGAACGGAGGGATTTCGGTGAAACTGCTGAATTCGATGATGGCCCGAGTTATAAAAACGGGCACGCTGACCATCATTGATGCCGATGGACAATCCCATCAGCACGGCTCTGGCGATGCCCCAAAAGCCACGGTCAGGCTGACCGACAAATCCCTGTATCGGAAGTTGTTTCTGAACCCCGAATTGTATGCCGGGGAAGCTTATATGGATGGCACGCTCGTAATCGAGGATGGGTCCATTCGCGACCTTCTGAAAGTGTTCGCCTTGAACCGTACTGGGTTGCGAAGCCATCCCGTGCAAAAAGTTCTGAAATCCTGGCTCAAACGCATCCGCCGATGGCATCAGCGCAATGCAGCCGCCGCCTCGCGCAAGAATGTCCAGCACCATTACGATCTGTCGAACGATTTCTACAAACTCTTCCTCGATGAGAATATGCAATATTCCTGCGGCTACTGGCCCTCGGAAGACATCACGCTGGAAGACGCCCAAAAACTGAAAATGGCGCATATCGCGGCCAAGCTGAATCTGAAACCTGGCATGCGGGTTCTGGACATTGGATGCGGCTGGGGCGGCCTCTCCATCTACATCGCGCAGAATTTTGACTGCGAAGTAGTTGGCGTCACCCTTTCGGACGAACAATTGGCCCTTGGGCAGGCGCGCGTGAAAGAAGCTGGACTGGAACACAAGGTCTCGTTGCGGCTACAGGATTATCGACACGTCCAGGAATCTTTCGACGCGGTGGTTTCGGTCGGCATGTTCGAACATGTCGGGGTGGCGCATTATAAAGAGTATTTCTCAGCCATTCATGACCGCCTCTCAGATGATGGATGCGCCCTCGTTCATTCGATCGGGCGCAAGGGTGGTCCGGGGACTACGGGCGCCTGGATTCGCAAATACATCTTCCCCGGAGGGTATTCTCCAGCCCTGTCCGAAACCTTCGCGGAAATCGAGAAAGCGGGTCTCTGGGTCACCGATTGTGAGATCCTGCGTCTGCATTATGCCCACACTTTGCGCGAATGGGATAACCGCTTCCAGGCCAATCGGGACAAAGTGGCGGAGATGTTCGATGAGTCCTTCTGCCGAATGTGGGAATTTTATCTGATTGTCAGCGAGTTCACTTTCCGACACGGCAAACACATGAATTTCCAGATTCAACTGAGCAAGACGGTGGACGCGCTCCCGCTGGCACGCGACTATATGCTCGAAACGGAACGAACCCTGGTGAGCTGACAATGGCACCGACAGACACAGTCGAAAAACCGGCCACGCTGACAAAACCTCGCCGCGCCTTCATCAAACGCAACGGCAAGAAGCTGATGCGCTGGGTCGCCAGCTATCAGTCGCGGCAATCAAAAGTGCCTGATACGCCGGTCATTCCAAACACACATTTTCAGCATCTCGAAGCCATTCAGAAGGAATGGCCGACCATATTGAAAGAAGCTCAGGACGTTCTGGCCTATCGAGAAGTTATCCCTGGATTCCAGGACATTTCGCCGGATCAGTATCGCCTCGCAAAGGGCCGCAACTGGCGGACCTTCATTCTCTATGGCTTTGGCAAGCGGCTCGAGACCAATACCAAATTGACGCC
>JBCCZH010000291.1:0-4438 GCA_039188075.1 Pseudomonadota bacterium | reverse complement strand
GCTACGATCTAAGAGATCGCGTGAAGCTCATCTCTTCGGGCAAGCTCATCACGCCAACTGACGTCGCATGGGCCTTATGTGCCGGGGCAGATTTCGTGGTCTCGGCGCGAGGTTTCATGGCTTCGGCTTGACGAATGGCCTTATCGGCGGCGAGCGGGCTGACACCGCCAGCACCGCTCACGCTTTGCAATTTGCCATCCGCATTGCGGTAGACTCCAGCGATCGAAATCGCCTCATCCGGGGCTGTATAGGAGTAGCAGGTATTGGCGAGAACAGTCGGTAACGCTTCAAGGCCAGACAGCGTGCGGGACACCGCCATGGCGCAGACTTTGCCCTGAAGGTTCGCTGAGAAGGCTGATTTCGGCATCGGCGCGGCAATCGTTGCATCGCCAATCACATGGATGTCGGGTTGCAGGGTCGAGGCGAACGTTAGCGGATCGATCGGACACCATCCCGTCGCATCCGCGACGCCCGCACGATCGGCGATAAAGGCGGCTGTTTGCGGTGGGATGATATTGATCGCCGAAGACTGGAAGGTTTCAAAATCCGTTTCGACCGTGTTGGCGCTGGCATCAACGCGAGAAACCGTACCGTCATTGCTCGCACCCCGCCATTCCAGATGCTCGGGATAATGCTCGGCCCAGGCTTCCTGGAACAGGGCCATCTTGGAGAACTGATCCTTGCCGTCGAGCACGATCAGTTTCGAGCGGGGTTTCTGTGTCTTGAGATAATGCGCGATGAGACTGGCGCGCTCATACGGTCCGGGGGGACAGCGATAAGGCGCGGTTGGAACAGACATCAGCACGGTTTCCCCGTCCGTCAGTGCCTCGAGGCGTTGTCGGAGCAGGGTGGTCTGTCGACCCGCCTTCCAGGCGTGCGGCATGATATCGGCTGCGGCCTGACTATAGCCGTCAAGGGCGGACCAACGCAGATCTATGCCCGGGGACAGAATGAGCTTGTCATAAGTGACAGAGAGGTCTGGACCGCAATCAATCGCCTTCGCAACCGGATCAATATCTCGCGCCTGAACTGTCATCAGTTCGATGCCAGCATCTGTTAATGCTGAATAAGAAAACTCCTGGTCCGCCAAGGAGCGCTGGCCACCGACCACCAAATTGCTAAACGGACAGGCCGTGAAGATGGGGTTGGCTTCGATCAATGTGACTTGCGCAGACGGCAACAAGGTCTTGACGCGCTTCGCTGCTGTCGCGCCGCCAAAGCCACCCCCGATGATGACGACTTTCGCGGTCGTGCGCGCCATGGCGGGCACGGGCAGCATTGACGCGCCGACGCCGACGAGGCCGAGTTTGAGCAGCGCTCTGCGGGGAAGGGCAGGTCTCATGGCTTGGTCAGTTCTGATGTGATGAGGTCGATTTCCTGATCGGAGTAGCCGCGCGCGATCCTGTGCATGACCGTCGTGCCATCTGTTTCTGACTTGTAACGGATCATCGCTTCGCGCAGCAAATCTGCCTCATAGAGGTCGAGAGAAGCGATGGCGCCATTGCTGCTTGAATGGCAGCCAGAGCATGCCATGACCAAAGCCGCGGCAGAGCCTGTTTGCGCTTCCACCGCATCGTCGTTTGTCTCATCGAGGTTCGAACCGCCGCACGCCGCCAAAGCCAGTCCGCCCAGCGACGCGCATACGGTTCGAAACAAGATCCTAGGCATTCCTCAGATCTTGGTCTTTGATCGGCAATTGCCGAACTCTTTTGCCGGTTGCCGCATAGATGGCGTTCAACACTGCCGGCGCCGCGACCGCAATGGTCGGTTCGCCCACGCCGCCCCAGAACCCGCCGGAAGGCATGATAATCGTTTCGACTTCCGGCATATCGGCAATCCGCATGGAGTTGAACGTATCGAAATTCTGCTCCTGCGCAATGCCGTCTTCGAACGTGATTTCGCCATACAGCATGGCCGACAGACCATAGACGAATGAGCCTTCAACTTGCGCCTCGATCTGCTGTGGATTGACTGCATGCCCCGGATCGGTGGCGGCGACAATCTTGTCGATCGACAGGACACCGTCATCATCGACCGTGACCTCCGCGCAGGCCGCGACATAGGATCCAAATCCATACATCGTACAGAGTCCGCGCGCTTTGCCATCATCATTGCCCCAACCAGACCGATCTGCCACGGCTTGAAGGACCGCTGCTGCTTGCGGACTGTCACCCAGATGCGCCAACCGGAACTCAAGCGGGTCGCGGCCGGCAGCATGGGCAAGTTCGTCCATGAAGCACTCTAGGTAAATCGCGTTCTGATTGAGATTCACGCCGCGCCAGAAGCCCGGGCGCACTGGTGGATTCCGCATGGCGTGATCGACCAGGAAATTATCAAATGAATATTTCAAGGTCTGATCTTCCAGGCGGGGATCGACACCGGAAGGCAACAGACCCTGGAAGGTTGCGTAATCGACGCCATCCTGAAGCGCTTGCGGAATCAGGGCAGCAAGAATTGACTGGCCCGAAATCCGCAAATGCAGACCGGTGAGATTACCATCAGCATCGAGAGAACCACGCACGCGTCCCTTGGTTGTCGGGTGGAAGAAGCCATGAATCATGTCCTCTTCGCGTGACCACAGAAGCTTGACGGGCGTGCCGGGCATCGCCATCGCCAACTGGACGGCTTGATTGACATAATCCGGCGCCCCACGACGACCAAACCCACCGCCAAGGTGAATCTTGTAGACTTCGCATTGCTCAATCGGCAGGCCAGAGGCTTCGGACACCGCCGCCAGGGCCGCTTCGCCATTCTGGGTTGGACACCATATCTCGCACCGATCCTCAGTATACAAAGCTGTCGTATTCATCGGTTCCATACAAGCATGGTTCTGGAACGGCATATTATAGGTCGCTTCGATGATCCGATCGGCCTCCGCAAAAGCGGTTGCAAGGTCGCCGCCACCATTGCCGACAAAGGCATCTTCGGCGGTCAGACCGTCATCCAGCTCCGCTTCAAATTCCGCCGTCGAGAAAGGCACGCCCCCTGACCACTCCATCGGCAGGGCTTCGAGCGCCTTATTGGCCCGCCACCAGGTATCGGCGATGACGGCAACCGCATTATTGCCTTCGCCAAACGGATTCTTTACCGCCACGATTTTTTTGACGCCCGGCATGTTTTCGACCGCGGCAGCATCAAATGAGGCGAGGGAAGCCCCAATCTTTGGGGCTTGTTTGATGGCGGCGTTTAGCAGCCCGTCCAGCTGAATATCAGCGCCATAGACCTGTTTACCGATCAACTTGTCGGCCGTGTCGAGGCGTTGTTTAGCCTGGCCGATAATCTTCCACTCACTCGGATCCTTGACTGTGACCTCGAGCGGCGGCGCCAGCTGAGATGCCGCACCAGCGACACGGCCATATGTTGTTGTCTGTCCACTTGGCCCATGCGTGATGACGCTGTCCGCTGACGTGCATTCGGACGCTGGCACGCCCCACTCGTTTGCCGCTGCTTCGATCAGCATCGCCTTGGCCGCGGCCGCACCTTCGCGGACATAATCCTGCGATCCACGAATGCCCTGACTACCGCCCGTTGAATAATCCCGCCACACGCGTTCGCGGGCGAGGTTTTCACCTGGCGTTGGATATTCTGTTTTGACTTTGCTCCAGTCGCAATCGAGCTCATCGGCGACCAATTGCGCCAGACCCGTCAGCGTACCTTGACCCATTTCAGAGCGGGCAATGCGCACCGTGACCGTATCATCATGATCGATATGGACCCACGCATTGACCTCTTCATTCGGCGGTAAATCTGAATAATCGGGCGCCTCGGGTTCATTCGTTCCAGGGGCGCAACTGGCGAGAATGCCAATCGTCAGTCCTGTCGCGCCGGTGCCGACAATAAACCCGCGGCGGGAGAGTAAACCTGTATCAGCCATGTCCGTCTCCCTTACGCTTTTTCGACAGCGAGTTTGATGCCTTTGCGGACCCGCGCCAGCGTCCCGCAGCGGCAGATATTGGTGATTTCTGCATCAATATCTTCATCGCTTGGATTTGGATTGTCGTTCAGCATGCCGGACACCGCCATGATCATGCCAGGCTGGCAATAGCCGCATTGTGGAATGTCCAGCTCGGCCCAGGCTTGTTGCACCGGGTGACTTGCATCTTCCGACAGGCCTTCAATCGTCGTGATTTCTTCTTCACCGGACAAGGCCCCGACTGGATAGACGCAGGAGCGGACGGGGCTGCCATCTACGTGGATGGTGCATGTCCCACACTGCGCAATGCCACAGCCATATTTGGTGCCGGTGAGACCGACTTGCTCACGGATCACCCAGAGCAGGGGGGTATCGTCTTCGACGTCAACCGTAACCGTTTCGCCATTTATCTTAAGTGTCGCCATGCCTCGCATCCTCCGGCGTTATTGCGCGAAGATCCCCAATAGGATTTTCGTCCCGCATTAACCTAAATAATGATCGAAACGTTCACCGAGTAAAGAGCGT
>JBCCZH010000290.1:0-4465 GCA_039188075.1 Pseudomonadota bacterium | reverse complement strand
CTCCGAGCCAGGGCGCCCTGCTCTCGAAAACAGTCGCGGTGACCGCCGATCCGATCGCGAAAGCCGCTTAACTCACCGCCCAGACTTTCGCAGCCAATGCGTTGGCCCGAGACACGTCCGCTTTGGCGAAGACAGAACGCAGTTGGGTGCGGACAGTGCTGGACTTCACACCGCGAGCGTCGGCTGCCTGGTCAATTGACAGACCATTCGCCACCAGGATCGCCAAATTCGCTTCGGCTTCGGTGAATCCGAACAGAAATTGCAGACGGGCTGCACTGGCGACGGTGAGCCCACGCTTTCTGAACATGATCAAGGCGACGGAAACGGCGCCCGCCAAAGCGCCACTTGGTAGAGAGGCCGGAAGAATCTCCAATTCATAGACTTCCTGGTCGGAGACCAGACTGACCCGTTCGGGCCCAGCATTGAGAACCTGTTTGTTGATCGCCCGCGCTAGCGCGCGTTTGAACAGGGACTCATCATTTGGTTGCCGCATGGCCAGCCGGTCGCGCTGAGATACGATGAGCGAACACTCCTCAATCAAGGCCAGGCCGGATGGGTTGGCCCAGACAATAGAACCGTCAGCCGTGACCATGGCGGACGGGGTTTGCGCGATCATCAATCCAGCAGTGAGCGAAATTGGTGCGGCCGCTCCAAGACGCCCCAGCTTCATCGCAAGTCCGGTCGCCCCTTTGATGTGAGGCAGCAATTGCTGAATGAAGCGCCCTTCATTATCGCCGAAATGCTCAGACCCCAGACGCCGCGAAAACGTGACCGATGTTTCGATTTCATCATTTGGGCGAAGCATGCCACCGGCCAGCCATCGCTGCCCGATCTTGGCAAAGAACTCTTGCAAGTAGGCCGCGCGTTGCCAGTCATCCTCGGAGATATGCTGGTGACAGAGATAGACCGAGGCCCCGTGTTTTTCGTAGGCACGGCGCATCGCGAACCGGTGCACGTTGGCGTATTGCCAATGATCAAGAAACGCCGAAATCGCTTCTTCGGTATAGCCTTCGCCAAACCCTACAAAATATCTGGTTTCCAGCGATTTGGTCCCGATGATGTGAAGATTGCCACCGCTGGCATCGATGCGCGACGTGGCGGCGCGAATGGCGCGTTCCATTTCATGCCCATCCAGAACGCCGGCATAAATCGCCTCGATGAGATCGGCATCTGAAAGATCATCAGGATGATTGGACATGCAACCAATTTATCGTTTATCGCTAATATTACGTGTGTAACAACAAGGGAGTCGAATCTCCAAGGTCCGTTCTGTTAACTCGGTGTAATAATCTGGAATTGCGTCCTGGTAATTGGCCCAAACCACCCAAACCTCGGATTGCTTGCGCTGCATCTCCTCCGCTCAAGTCACAATCGCGCGAGCCCCGAAGCCAAGCCATCGACAAGCCGGGGCGGTCTTGGCTAGCGAAGAAACGAAGGTGAGAGAGGACAAACCATTGCAAGCCATCTATTGGGTTCTGACCTGGGCCTGTCATCGCAAATGCAAGCATTGCTATGATGACCGCTTTCGCCCTTATGTCCGCGACGCGCTGACCGAAGTGGTCGGCGAGGGCCAGGCGGCATTCCAAAAAGTTATCGACAATCTGCCGGACGATTTAAGCTGGATTGACGATCAAGGCCGGCGCGATCGCACCTTGCTGGTTCTGGCCGGCGGCGAACTTCTGATTGATGGCGTGCGGGAAGAATTATTCTATCCGGTCCTGGAAGCCTTGCGCGAAAAATATGGCGCGCGCGCACCGAAAATTTCCATCCAGACGACCGGCGATGTCCTGACCCCGGAGATTCTCGACGAATGTCTTGCCCGCGGCGTGGAGAGCATCGCGATCGCTTCGATTGATGATTACCATGTCGGCATGCAGGGCGAGAAAAAGTTCGCTTTCATGGATCAGATCCGCGACCTGATGCAGAGCCGCGGCGTTCGTGAAGTCTCGCTTGGTGGGGCCAAGGACAAACGCCTGAAGGAGCCAGACGTGGCTGCGGGCCGCGATCTCACCGGACCGACTTTCCTGTTCTTCGGCGCGCAGGAGGATTTGTGGATTGGCGAACTTTGGCCGCGCGGCCGGGCTTTGTCGAACGGGCTCAGCAAGGCCGGCTATGACGTCAATTTCTGTGCTCGCTGGTCCGGCGCGAAAAACTTCCTGCACATTGGCCGAGCTGGATCAGAAGTGGCGATTGAGCCAGATGGATCGATCTATC
Source organism: Pseudomonadota bacterium (assembly GCA_039188075.1). Lineage (GTDB taxonomy): Bacteria > Pseudomonadota > Alphaproteobacteria > Caulobacterales > Hyphomonadaceae > Henriciella. The sequence goes on along the minus strand of JBCCZH010000290.1, from coordinate 2,251 downwards.
CCTGCTGCCTGAAAACCAAGGCGCCGCTCGGAAACCTGACCGAAGAACTGTTGGCGGATATCCTGACCAGCGTCGCCACCCTGCCGGCGATCCAGGCGCTGAATGATGGCGACCCGGAGCGCATGGGCGAATCCGCTGGCTGGACGCGAGCGCGGTTCCAGCAGGAATCCCAGGCCAAAGACGGCCTCGGACAGGATATCGCAAATATGTGTCTCGGCTGCGACCGGTTCTTTGAGCAGGTCTTGTCGACACAACTTGCTGATCTGCGACGGGAACGATTGGGCGCCCGGGAATTGGCGAAGTAAGCTCGGCCTAGCGCGGTGCCTTGAGCCCCCAATTCTGATAAAGCGCCCGGAGCTCACGCACGGAATGGCACGTCACGGTCGGCAAATCCGCCTGCGCGATCATCTTGCGGTATCGCACGACATTTCCTGGCGTCTTGAACAGGATCCAGTCAATCATCTCCCATTTCACATATTCCTTGCCGCCTTCAAGCTGCCCGGCACGGGACCCAGGTCCAGCCAGCGTCCGACGCAGATAGCGTCCGAGACGAATCCATTTATTAGAAGTCAGGAATATAATGCCCGTCGCGCGCTCGAAACGTTTCGGGATGAGACGGGAATAATTGCCTTCCATGATCCAGCGATCAGCGCGGATGGCTTCATCATGCAGCGCCGCAAATTCGGCTTCGGGGCGCGGTTGCCAATCGGTGTTCGGCAAATGCTGCAACCGATCCAGATGCACCACAGGCAGATCAAGCCGGTCAGCCAGGGACAGCGCCAGGGTCGACTTGCCGGCATTGGACGGTCCCATAATCATGATCCGGTCGCCAAGTTGATCCAGAGACAGCATCGCCAGACCTTTCAATACGCTCGATCAGGATTGAATGGCACTTCCGCCAGACTCGAACAACTATTACTCAATTGTTTTATATAAATATTATTTCTTGGCTCCGACGATACCAACAAAATTTCCAACGGACTTCCATCGAGAAACAGTATGAGTCCCAAGTTTCCCACAATTTTGATTTCACTGCGTGCAAATTATTATGGTTCAGCTGAAAATTGAAACCCGAATGGACATGCGCGCAACTCTAAACGAGCCCAAATTGAACACTAGATCTCAGGTCTATCTTCAGTCGTCAGGAAATCAAACTACGGGATTGGTCAAGTCGAAAGTCGGACGGGTTTTGTTTGCTCGGTCTGCGAAGCGGACATAACGATCACCTCGGAATGAGCAATAGCTTATGATGCGCTCGCACTAGACCGGCAGCTCCGCCGGCTGTTGAGATTCCCGTTCCAAGCGACGTGCAACGTCCCCGGGTGATCCTGACCCTCTTGCGATTAACGCATAGGCGGTCGGTACGAATAAAACGGTTACCAAAACGGCGGCGATCACACCAAACAAGATGACGACGCCGATCGCAGCGCGTGTTTCTGCACCGGCGCCGCTGGACAGAATGAGCGGGAGTGTGCCCGCCGCTGTTGTCAACCCGGTCATGACGATCGGCCGAAGACGAGCCATAGATGCTTCTTTCAGGGCGGCCTGAAATTCCATACCCTCATCTCGAAGCTGGTTCGCGAATTCGACGATCAATATTCCATTCTTAGCGGCCAGACCGACCAACATAATTAAACCAATCTGCGTGTAGATATTGATGCTATTGCCGGTGACCCACAAACCCAATAAGCCGCCGGCCAGTGTTGCGGGCACACAGATCATAATAATGATTGGGTGGCGATAACTCTCAAATTGTGCGGCCAGGACCAGAAAGACAATTGCAAGACCGATCACAAAGACGAACAGGATCGACGATCCAGACGTCTTGAAATCTAGTGACTGCCCTTTGAAATCGATTGTCGCTTCGACAGGGAGCACCTCGCGCGCAAGGCGTTGCATGCCATCTAAGGCCTCGCCGAGTGACTGGCCTGGCGCCAGCCCGGCTTCGATTGTGATCGCCCTCACTCGGTTATAGCGGTTAAGGGTAGGACTATCGGCAAGCGCATCGACTGCAATCAAACTCGATAGCGGAATGAGATTTCCCGACCGGGAGGAGCGAACATAGATGTTCTCGATATCGTTCGGATTGTTCTGATCTGACCGTAATCCTTCGAGAATAACATCATATTCCTCGCCTTTCTCGATGGATTACGGTCAGATCAGAACAATCCGAACGATATCGAGAACATCTATGTTCGCTCCTCCCGGTCGGGAAATCTCATTCCGCTATCGAGTTTGATTGCAGTCGATG
>JBCCZH010000289.1:0-4536 GCA_039188075.1 Pseudomonadota bacterium | reverse complement strand
CTCGTCGCCAATTCCGAACTGTCCGACATTATCGTCCAGACCCTGACCGCGCGCCGGGCCTTTGCGCATAATGCCGATCATGGCTCGGTCATTGTCATTGGCGCGCCGCAGGACCGGCTGGTCTTCACCGCCCGCGATCTGCTGTCAAAGTTCGGCATTCCGCATCGCTGGCTGTCACCGGAAACCGATCCGCTGGCGCAGCGTATGCTGGAGGCCAAAGGCATTGATCCCGGTGATCTGCCTGTCGTGTTTCGCGGCGGGTCAGAAGTCCTGGTGCGGCCGACCGCCACCGAAATCTCGCATGCCTTTGGCTTTGACTTGTTAAAGGATGGCGCCAGCGCCGATGTCATCGTGGTCGGCGCCGGTCCGGCTGGCCTCGCCGCCAGTGTCTATGCGGCGTCCGAAGGGCTGAGTGTCATCACCATTGATGCCGGCAATCCGGGGGGCCAGGCCGGGACCTCGTCCAAGATCGAGAATTATCTCGGCTTCCCAACCGGTGTATCCGGCCAGGAACTGACTGAGCGCGCTGTGATCCAGGCGCTGAAATTCGGGGTCAGCCTGACCGCCCCAGTCAAGGCAGCTTCGCTGGAGCGAGTCAGCGACGGGTTCGCGATCGGCCTGACCGATGGCCGCTCGATCTCGTCCAGGGCCGTGGTGATCGCCACGGGCGCCCAGTATCAGCGCCTGCCGCTGGAGCGTATTGAACGGTTTGAAGGGCGCGGCATCTATTATGGCGCGACACCGATGGAAGCCCAATTGTGTTGTGGCTCTGAAGTCGTCGTGGTCGGGGCTGGCAACTCGGCGGGCCAGGGCGCGGTCTTTCTGAGCGGCTCGGCGTCCAAAGTGCATGTCATGTATCGCCGCGCTGATATCAGGGACACCATGTCGGAATATCTGGTCAAACGGCTGGAAGAGACGCCAAACATTATCCTCCACCCGGAGACCGAGATCTCGCACCTGCACGGCGTCGACGGCGCCGACGATATGGACGACCGGTTGGTCTCGATCAGCCACAAGCACCGCTCCAGCGGTGAGACCGGCACATGCGATGCCCCCTTCGTGTTTCTGTTTGTCGGCGCCCGGCCGTTCACCCGCTGGCTGCCAGAAAATATGACCTGTGACAAGACCGGCTTTGTCCAGACCGGGATCGACCTTGCCAATATCGATCTGGTCAAGGCAGGCTGGCCGATCGAGCGGATGCCGACCGAGTATGAGACCAGCTGGCCACGCGTCTATGCCGTCGGCGATGTCCGGGCCGGATCGGTAAAACGGGTCGCTTCTGCCGTCGGTCAAGGGTCGGTCGTGGTCAGCCACATCCACAGCGCCATCGCGGAACTGGACGAGGATTAGGAGGCAGGGACTGGCGGCTGACGTCACTCAGACGGAGTCGGTCCTTCATTCAGGATCCTGGCCAGGAGGGCCGAAAACTGGGCGCGCTCGTCCCGGCTCAAAGGACCGAGGACACTCTTGCTGGTCTCGACCAGCGCGCCATGAAAAGCGGCGACTTGCAGCGCGCCCTTGTCGGACAGACGCAGCGGGGCGCGGCGGGCATCGCCGTCCTGCGCCATCTTTTCGATCAGGCCCTTGCGGATGAGCAGGCTGACAATGCGTGAGATCTGGGATTTGTCCCGGCCGAGCAGCGTGCCAATTTCGCCCGCCGTGATCGGGCTCTGTTCCGAGATCACAAACAGGATCATGCCGCCAATCGGCCCGACCTTGTCCGTATCCACTTTCTGCGCGCGCGGATGCATGTCGGAATGAAACCGCCGCATCAGCCGGTCAATCTGCAGCGCAAGCGTCGCGTCCTTGTTCAAACCATTATCCTTTAGTTGACTCAGTCAACTATTTCATATCCACTGACCTGGCCGACGCCAAGGCTCGGCATGCCTGACTGTCAGCTGAGGAGCGGTTTCATGTCAAATGTCCAGTCATCTTTGTTAAAACTCGCCGCCATACTTTGGGTCATCTGGGGCCTGGTGCATATGTTGGCCGGCTTCATCGTTATCCCTGCTGATGCCTCAGCCGGGTTTGCCGCGATTGCCGATGCGATCCCGGCTGAAGACTTGCAGGCGGATTATCATCCAGCGGTGGGCGGCATCCTCAATCAGCATGCCTGGAACCTGCTCTGGGGCGGATTTGCGACCGTCGTCGGCGCCGTCTTCATCTGGCGCCGGAACATAACGGCGATCTGGGTCACGGCCATGGTGGGCGGCTTGCTCGACTTTGGCTATTTCGTCTTTGTCGACTTGCCCGGCTATGTCCACTTCATACCGGGAACGCTGATGACACTGGTTTCTTCCAGCGCCATCATACTCAGTTTCTATGTCTGGTATGCCAGCACGCGCGCGCCGGGATGACGGGTATGGAAATTTGAACAAGCCGCCTTTCTCCGCTAGCCAGTGATGAGGGAAAGTCTGGAGGGCGGCCTTGAAATATCTGATCCTTGTCATTGGCGCCGCTTTAATCATCGCAGCCTCGTTCTTTGCCGCCCGCGCGCTGACGATCAGCAGCCTGACCGGTCAGGACTCTGTTTTCGGGACGTTCGAACGGGTCGAGGGCCCCTGGCTCTATTCCGACAAGATTGGAGCCGCTGCGGCCTCTGACGTCGAACGCGCCCGCGTCGCGATTGGCGGCCCGCTCGGCCTATCCGCGAAAGAAGCTGTCTATTTCGTGGCAACGGAAGACGATGCCGGCACGCCTTTGCAGTCCCAGTGCACCTATCGCGTCCGTGGTGGACCGATGGACACACGATGGTGGTCTTTGACCCTGTATGACAGCATCACGCAGCATTACGTCCCGAACACCGAGAACCGATCGAGCTGGAATAGCGTCTCCGTACCGCGCGATGAAAATGAGACCTGGGAGATCCTGGTCGGACCAACGCCACAGGACGGCGCCTGGTTGCCATCGCAGGCGGCGCCGGACAAGTCCTTCGAATTGATGCTGCGGGTCTATAATCCGAGCGAGGCGATGCGGGCGATCCTGCCCAATATCGACTTGCCAACGGTGGAGCGGATCTCATGCTGAATCGGTTTGTGATTTACCTGCTCGGCGCCCTGGCTCTGGCCGCGCTGACCTTCCTGGTCACGCGCAACCTGATCGTGCAGCAAGCGCCGATCAAGGTCATGTCGACCATTGAGGCGCGCATTGTAGCGGGCGCGGGTGGCTGGAACACCTGCCTGCACAATCAGGTCTATGGCCCGCGCGCCAATGCCGCGCGACGGGCCAATCCGGACAGTATCATCTCGTCCATGGCCTATGATCTCGGCGATGGACCTGTGCGAATTTCGGGGGAGACTTGGCCGCGCTACTGGTCGCTGTCTGTCTATCAGCAGAATTCGGACAATTTCTTCGTGGTCAATGATCTGGCTTTGGCCGATCAGAGCTTCGACTTTGTCCTGGCCCTGGAGGGGCAGTCGACGGCCGACCTGGGCGGCACGCCGATTGTTTCGCCAACAGCCAAGGGCATTGTGCTGGTCCGGCGTTTTGCCGCCGATGCGTCAGACATGCCCGGCATCCTCGCCAATCAGGACGCGCTGTCCTGCGGCCCGGCCTAGAAGTTTAAGTCGCACTTTTGGCGCGCCGCCATGACCCGGTCTGCGGAAAGACCGGCCATATCGTGCCTAGTCCTGCCAGATCCCGTGTTCGATGCCGCCCAGCAGATAGATGGCGAAGGTTCCCTCGCCGGGGATCGGCGTCGCCCGCATGGCAAACTCGGCCCCGGCGGCTTCTGCCGCAGCGATTGCGGCTTCAATATCCGTCACCAGAAGATACGGCCGCACCACCGGCGCCTCGTCATCGCGCAACGGGCCGCGAACAGAAATCCGGCCGCCGCCCGCGAGAGAGGCGGTGCGGGCATTGCCCAACAAGGCCACCGGCTCGCCAAAGGTCACCCCATGCTGCGCCGCCAGGGCCTGACAAGTCGCCTCGACCTCTGGTGTCACAATTTCAAGATACTGAACCTGCACCGTTTTCTCCTCCTTTGATGCGTGATGCTCTGCCAAAGCAGGCGCACTGAATGCGAGCGCCGTAAATGCCGCGGCGAGACTGGCCGTCAAGATTTTCATTTTGATCCCCACACTGTTTCCCGTCTTTCGAGTTAATCACAGGAATTGGCGCCCGAGAAGAGCGGTTGATTGCGATGCGTCGCTGGACTGGGTCGGATTCACAAAATGATATCCGCAACACGGCCAGTCGAATTCAATATGTGAAAGATTCCGATCCGTGTCAGTTTTGGTAGGCACTATTCGTCTAGACATATGGACCCCAGACAAAAAAGGAGACCCTTATGTCCAAACTGATCACCGCAATTGCAGCCAGTTGCGCCTTGTTTGCGCCAGTTTGCGCGGAATCTGCGCCAGCCTCATCCAGTTTCGTCGGGGGTTGGCAGGGCGGTTGCGATGCCTGGGGCGTGCCCGCCACCTGCACCGCGTACTGGCGCCCTGGACAACATGAATCGCATCTCGTGCAGGACTATTCCATTGTCAGCAATGAAGATGGAACGCTGATCTTTTCAGGCCGCGGCCTCTACCGCAT
>JBCCZH010000288.1:0-4553 GCA_039188075.1 Pseudomonadota bacterium | reverse complement strand
GTCATTGGCGCGCATCATCTCGCCTTGCTGCATCATGAATTTCACGACGTCACCGACGCGCTCTTTCATACGACCTGCAAGATCTTGCAGCGTGATGGTTTCCGGCAAGGTGACTTCAACCGAAGCCTTTTCCGTTTGTTCTCCGCCCATACGGCGTTCGCGTTCGCGTTCGCGCGCGCGCTTCACGGATGCCAGAGATCGCTGACGATCGCCATCATCGCCAAGGGCCGAAGCAATGGTCAGCTTGCCCCGACGCCGCTTGGAATCGTTGCCGCGTCCGCCGCGTCCGCCGCCTTGATCCCGTCGGTTGCGATCATCACGGTCATTGCGACCGCCTTTGCGCCGTCCGCCAGAAGAGCTGGCCGCAGCTTCGAGATCCGCCTGGTTCGGCTGTGCGCCGCGATCCTGGCCCTTGCCGCCGCGATCGCCGCGGGCTGGCTTGGAGTCTTCAGATGCTTTTTTCTTGGCTTCAGCTTCGGCCTGCTTGCGCTCCGCTTCATCGGCCTTGCGGCGCGCTTCGGCTTCTTCGCGTTCTTTTTCTTTTTGCTGCTTGGCGGCCTGTTTCTCTTCAAGCGCCTTGGTCTGAGCCTGACGTTTGGCCTGTTCAGCCTTGCGTGACTCTTCTGCCTTCTTGCGCTGCAAAAGGACTTTCTGGCGCTGTTTCAGCTCTTCAACCGTAATGCCAAGCTTGGCCGCCGCCGCTTCCAGCTTGGACGGTTCCTTGCCAGCAGGTGGCTTCTTCGCTGCCGGTTTACCGGCCACACTGGATTTGGTCTGCGCCCCGATGGTGCGCTTCTTCTTGGTTTGAACAACCACTTGCTTCGACCGGCCATGGCTGAAGGTTTGCTTCACCGTGCCCGATCCGGAACCGCGCGCGGTGAGCGGCTTGCGCCCGGTTGTCTTACCTTTATCTGTCGTATCGCTCATGCGTACCCTGGTATTTAACCTTTCATTCGAGCCGTTTGCCAAACGCCCCTATCATCACAAATCTTCATGCCTGCCGGAGAACCAGCCTGTCTCGGGCGCGTCTCTGAATCCGGTCAGCCGCCGATAGGCCACTGCGAACGCATCCGCGAGGGAACCTTGTTCAAGCAGCGCATGTATCACATGCTCCCGCCCAAAGGCCATGCCCAATTCAGCGGACGACAATGCGCCCGCGACTTTGACGTCTTCATATATCGCCTTGGCGAGAAAATGAACCTTATTCCGGCCATCTTCTGCACCATCACTGGCTTCAAGCAGCCAGCCGGGCGGCTGTTTGCGGATATAGGCGCGCACCTGGTCGAATCCAAGCACGGCCACACCGCTCTTTTTCGCCATGCCCAGCAGGCCTTTGCAGCGCTGCACGAGCTGGCGTTCGACTTCACCGAATATGTCATCCATTGGTGAAGACTGGGCTTTAAAAGCCCGCGAGAAGACGCCTTGTTGCAAGCCATCTTCAAAAATCTTGCGGTCTGCTGTGACCCAGGCGCCACGGCCCGGCAGTTTCCCGAACACGTCCGGCACGACGATCCCGTCCGGACTGCGGACAAAGCGGATCAGCGCGTCGGGCGCCAGGCGCTCACGCGTGACCGCACACTGACGAACCTTGCCGTCAGCGCGCTTGCCCGTATGCGCCTCTAGGCGCTGGTCCGGCTCATTCAGACTTTGCGGCTTCATCGCCGCCCTCCATGAGAAGGTCTTCGTCAAGATCGAGACCTTCCAACTCGGCCAGGATGTCTTCATCAGAGACATCAATGGTTTCTTCGATGGTGCCTTCCTCATCGTCGGACTTGCCAATCTCGCCAAGGGCCAGCAAGGCGCGCTCTTCCTCGGTCAGATCCGCTTCTTCGCCAGCGGCCGCAGCGGCCATTTCAGCTTCGAGCTGTTCCAGGGCTTCCGGCTCGATCCAGCCGGCCAGAACACGTGCCTTCATGATGAAGAGCTGCGCATCATCCTTGCGCATCTCGCCCTTCTTCAGAATACCGTCCTGCCAGACAGGTTTGCCTTCCTTGTTATTCTCGCGCCAACCGGTCAGATCGTCCGGAACCAGTCCAGCGACATCTTCAACCGATTTGACTTCATTCTCGCCGAGCTTCACAGCGAAACCAGGCGACATGCCATCGAGTTCCATGACGGCATCCTCGACGCCGAGCTCGATCCGCTTGGCGTCCTGTTCGGCCGCCAGCTTCTCGAGATATTCGCGGGCGCGTTCCTGGATTTCAGCCGCGACATCCTCGTCAAAGCCTTCAATCTGCATGAAGTCTTCCGGATCGATATAGGCGATGTCCTCTACCGTCTCGAAGCCTTCAGAGGCGAGCAGCTGGGCCAGGGTTTCGTCGGCATCGAGCGCCTGCATGAACAATTCGGTGCGGCGCTGAAAGTCGATCTGATAGCGTTCGGAATCGTCGCTCTCTGTGACCAGGTCGATTTGCCAGCCTGTCAGTTGTGAGGCGAGGCGAACATTCTGACCGCGGCGACCAATTGCCAGCGGGAATTGCTCATCGGCGACCACAACTTCCACGCGCTGCTCTTCCTCGTCGAGCACCACTTTGGTGACTTCCGCCGGTTGCAGCGCGTTCACGATGAAGGTTGCGTCGTCATAATTCCATGGAATGATGTCGATCTTCTCGCCAGAGAGTTCGCCAACAACCGCCTGGACGCGGGCACCCCGCATACCGACACAGGCGCCGACCGGATCGATCGAGCTGTCATTTGAAATCACACCAATCTTGGCGCGCGAGCCTGCGTCACGTGCACAGGACCGGATTTCGATCACACCTTCATAGACCTCAGGCACCTCGGCCGCGAACAGCTTGACCATAAAGTCCGGATGGGCGCGCGACAGGAAGATTTGAGGGCCTTTGATCTCGCGGCTGACTTTATACAAATAAGCGCGGACGCGGTCATTCGGCTGGAAATTCTCGCGCGGAATTCCGTCATTGCGGCGGATAATGCCTTCGGCGCGGCCGAGATCGACAATGACGTGACCATATTCGACCCGCTTGACGATGCCGTTGATGACTTCGCCTTCGCGATCCTTGTATTCGTCAAACTGGCGCTGACGCTCGGCATCGCGCACTTTCTGCATGATGACCTGTTTTGCCGTCTGCGCGGCAACGCGGCCAAAATCGAAAGGCGGAAGCTCTTCCTTGATCTCGTCGCCCAGTTCGAGGCTGGCATCCAGTTTCTTGGCATCTTTCAGCGTGATTTGCTGGGCCGGATCTTCGATCTCGTCATCGGCGACCACGGTCTGAATGCGCCACAGGCTTTGCTCGCCCGTCTCGTGATCAATCACCGCGCGGATATCATGTTCCTGGCCATAGCGAGACTTGGCGGCCTTCTCGATCGCTTCCTGCATCGCATCAATCACGATGGAACGATCAATCGCCTTTTCCTCAGCCACCGCTTTCGCGATCTGCATGATTTCAAGTCGGTTTGCGGAAACGCCAACTGTGCTCATGGCCTTAAGCTCCACTCTCTAGGTTGTCTTCTATTGTATCGGTTTCGGCTTCATCTGTCTCGAAGCCGTCAAATGTGTCATCGCCTGGTTGCGGCGGCAGGGTGCCATCGCTGGCCGCGGCATCGATCAGCTCATCGGTCAGGATCAGGCTGGCCTTGCTCATTTCATGGACTTGCGCCACCAGCTCGCTCTCATCATCGAGCAAAACAGCCACGCCCGCCTCATCCTCGCGGGTGATAATGCCCTGGAAGCGCCGCCGCCCGTCGAGCGGCATGGTCAGCTCAATCTTCACTAAATGCCCAATCCAGCGGCCAAAGTCGCCAATGCGGGTGAGTGGGCGGTCAATGCCGGGTGTCGAGACTTCGAGACGATAGGCTTCGCTGATCGGATCCTCGGCTTCCAGCACTGGCGACAGGTTGCGCGAGAATGTGGCGCAGTCTTCGACATCGGTCGGTGCGCCGCCAGCTTTCTCGATCATGATCTGGAGCAACGGGCGATTGCCGCCCATGATTCGAATGCGCACGATTTCGAGACCGAGCTCGCGGGCAAGCGGCTCGGACATTTCCAAAATGCGATCTTCCTGTGGACTGACAGTGATCAAAGTGCGGACTTCCAGACAAATAAAAGCGGCGGCCCCGTTCCCGGAACCGCCGCCGATATGTTTCGACTTGGCGCCTAGATAGGCGCAAAAGCCGGATTTGTCTAGATCAGTTTCAGATCGACCGCAGAGGTCTTGCCGCGGCGCTCATCATGATAGAGCTCATACTCAACCGCCTGATCGTCCGCGAGACCCTGCAAGCCTGACCGCTCGACCGCAGAGATGTGAACGAAAACGTCCTTTCCACCTTCGTCCGGGACGATAAATCCGAAGCCTTTTGTGGCGTTAAACCATTTTACTTTTCCGGTGGCCATTTGGGGCCCTTTCCGTTGATCCGCGCCGTGTCTGCACCATGCAGGCGGTCGCGGGGTCGATTACGGAGAGGTAGGGACATTCATTATCCGCCGGTCTGGCGGGGGTCTTCTCAATTCAGACCGGCCGTATTCGATGAGCGGACAGGCTCACACAATCGCGTCTGGGTCAAGAAAAACCGGATCAGCGGAATTGAAATAC
>JBCCZH010000287.1:0-4560 GCA_039188075.1 Pseudomonadota bacterium | reverse complement strand
GGCGCGAGCACGCGGGCCTGGCCTTTTGTCCAATACCAGGTTCGGAACACGTGCACTTGTCCGCGCAAGGCACTCGCCGCCGCAAACAGCATCAGACGGACGGCAAACCAGAACAGACCGACCAGCGAGGCCAGAAACAGCGCGAAGAGCGGCCAGAACGTTCCTCCTGCGCGCATTTGTTCTGTCATGTCGGTGATCTCCCGTCCCTCTTCTCCCGCAGCCACGCCAAGGCTCGATCCGATGAGAGAAAAGAACAGAACAATGATCGTCCCGGCAATGGAGGCGATGACCATCACCAAAAGCCAGGCCAAAGTGAGCTTCCAGGCGCCGTTCAACAAGCCGGCCTCGGTCGATAGCACGGCGCGATACATCGACGCCGAGAACAGGTTATGGGCATAAAGGGCACAAAAAACCAGCGCCGTGAATAGAAGGAATCCCATGCCGCCTTCCGGCAGGATTCCTGCGCTCCAGACCAGCCCGCCGCTCGCGATCACGAACAACACGCCAAACGGCAAAGACGGCACAATCAGTCTTGCCGTCTTCTTGAAAGTATCCGAAGCGAGTTCGCTGAGCGAAAGAAGGCCTGTCATATCCGCCTAGGTAAAGGCGAAATAGAGGATGGCAAGCGACACAATGCCCATCGCGGTCCAGGTCAGCAGCATGCCCAATTGCCGCAAGAGGATGGGGGCACCACTCATCCCGAACGCATGCATGACCCGCCCAAGCGTGAATCCTATGCCAAGCGCATGCAAGGCCCAGATGGGCGCGTCCAGAAATGCCAGGGCGAGCAATCCGACCAGCATGGGCGGGACATATTCGGAGGCATTTCCGTGGACACGAATGGCACGTGCCAGATCTTCTGAACCGCCATCACCCATGGAGATCTTTCCCCGGAACCGGCGCGCCACAACGCGTAAGCCGAACCAGACAAGCATCAGAATATTGATCGCGATATAGACGCCAGCAACTTGTAATGCGCTCATCTGACCCCCCGGGGAAATCTAAATTTAGTCGTCGCGCCGGGCATCCGGCAAACGGTCGTTGATGTCGTCACGAATATCCAGGAATGTAACGATCAATCCGCAAACAAGGCTGGCCGCGACCCAGCCCAGAAAGCTAAGTCCGATCAGGGTCAGAAACTGCGCCGCCGGGCCCTGGAGACCGACATTCAGTAATTCGACGCTGCTCTGTTCCAGAACGAAGCCATTATAATAGCCCATGGCCACACCGAGACAGATGATCACGATGTAAGCGATGTAAACCATCAGGCGGAAACTGTTGATAATGAAGAATTTCATGTCGTCCTCTTTCCCTCATAGACAACCCGGACGACTGACTTCTTTCAGGGTCCGGGCTGGCTGACACTAAATTCGGCAAATTGCCTTACATTTCCATGCCGCACTCAGTCGCGGCACTCATCATCACGGTCATGAATGATGTCATTTCTTCCGGGCTCAATTCACCCATTTTTGACATCATAAATGCGTCTTCGTCTTCAGCTTCGGTGGCTTCGACGAGGATGTTGACCAATTTCGGGTCGAGCTTGTCGACCGCCAGATCAGCCATGCAAGAGCAGGTTGCTTCATCGGTAGATCCGTCATCAAGGCACGATTTGACGAGTGCTGCCTTGGCACCGCCACCACCGCCGCCGCATGCTGCCAATCCCAGAGCAAACATTGACGCAATAACTACTTTTTTCATTGGCGAACCCCTTTCCTCACTGTTTCGCACAGGGTTAACGTTCCACGAATCCCGCGCCAAGGCCAGTGAAAAAAAGCGTCTATTCTCTGCGCAGGAGACTATCGAGGCGCCACTTTGCCTGGCCGGATTTGAGGAAATCCTCTTTCACCTGAACCCGATCATATTCCGTATTCAGCCAGTCCTCGAAGCCGATTCCGCTGGCTTGTTCCGCCGCCAGATAGGTCTCGAAAAAGGCGTCCAGAAGCCCGGTTTTGCCTTCGCGCATATGCAGATATTTCTTCGACAATTGCCGGACCGCCACGGAGACAGGCTCGCCGAGCTGAAAAATCGTATACAGAACGCTCATCAGTCCCGCGCGATCCGCCCCGGACTTGCAGTGCATCAGGGCCGGATAGTCGATGGATTCAAACAGGTGTTTGGCCGCCAGGACCGTGTCCACGGTCGGCGTGTCGCGCGAATAGACCTGAAAATCGATCAAATCGACGCCATTCATCTCGCAGGCTTCTTTTTCGAGCAGGTAATAACCGCGCGTACTGGGACCGCGCAGGTTGATAATCGTCTTGATTCCGCGCAACCGAGCGTGTTCAGCGACCTGGCGTGGATTGGGCTGGTTTGACCGCCACATCTCATCGCCGATCTGGTGCAGGTTCTGAAAACTCTCGCGCAGGAAACCATGATCACCAAGAATGAGCTCGCGTTCCGCCCGCATGCGCCCGGGCTTGGAGGAAATATCAGCCGCAATATGCGTCCGTTTCTTGTGACCTGGCAGTTTCATGGCTTCGCGTTACCCGAGCGCTGCATCAGCGACAAGCCGCTGACATCATTGGAAACGCTCCAGTAACCCTCTTCGATTACAGTTATGGAAAATAAGAGCTTAAAATTTAGGGGTTTTTGATGCGCTTTACTACTGCATTGCGTGCAAGCTGTGTCGTTTTGGCGATGGCGGCCATGGCCGTTCCGGCGTCTTCCTTTGGCATCGGATTGCAGCCGACCACCGTGGAAATGGCGATTCAACCAGGCGAACGCCAGCGCCAGGTGATCAATATTGGCAATGTCCATCAGGAAGACACGATTTCTTTGACCCTCGGCCTTGCCGACTGGGAGCTCGACGAAAACGGTCAGATCAAGCTTGATCCGCCCGGTGAAACAGACTCCTCCGCCGCCAATTGGGTGCGATTCAGCCCGGCTTTCGTGACCCTGAACCCTGGCGAAACCGAGCAGGTGATTGTCGACATGTCTGCTCCCATCCGGATTGATCGCCAAGGCGATTATCGCTTCGCGCTGATCGCCTCGACCCTTCTCCCAGAAGAACGGTCAGGTCAGTCCGGCGTCTGGAAAAAATATCAGATTGCCAGCCTGTTCTATCTCACAATGGGTCATGGCGAGAGCAAGCCCGAAATCACCGCGGCGACCCTGACTAAATCCGAAACGGGCGAAAATGCCCTTGTTTTCCAACTTGAAAATAGCGGCAACGCCCATTCCCGCCTGCGTGGAGAGATCGAGATTAGCGGCGATTCCGGGGACACGATCCGGGCGCCCATCAACAATCTCGTCGTCTTGCATGAAGCCTCTCGAAACTACCGCCTGCCACTGACGGAGGACGTACCGGCTAATCCTGAATTGCGAGTCACGTTGGAAGACATACATGCGCCCCAGAGCAGCAGTGGGACAGTGCAGCTTGCGCCCTATCAGACTGACCTCTCTTTTGTCGACACGGCGCCAATGATCGAGGCTCCCGAAGATGAAGCGTCGAACCTGGACTAGCCTTAAGGGCGTGCTTCTGTCCGCTGGCGCGCTCCTGAGCGTGCCGGGCGCCAATGCCTCCTGGATCGATTCCGATTTCTATTGCCGGGTCTATGGCTGCGTCGTGGTGCATGATGGCTTTTCGTTCGACGTGTATGATAATTTTGTCTTCGCCACGGGCGGCACGGTTCCGGTGGGCGGGCGCATGATCCCTTGGACCGGCAATCCGTTTCAAGGCGCAGGTGGCGTCAATCCGGTGATTACGGGCACACGATCAGAGGGCTTTCATACTGTACCGCTGGAAGATCAGAGCGTGATCCTTGGCATCGATACAAATGGCGATGGCGTCCCGGATCGATTGCCGACGGATGGCAACAGCAATGGTTTTCTGGATGCGGGCGATCGTCTGGATCCGTTCAATGTCTCCTTGAGCACGGATCTCGTCGCCGCCGATACATCGGCCCAGCGCAGCTTCTACCTGTCGTCCCGCACGGATTTCTTCCTCACGGCCGAAGCGCGCCTGGTCGGCCCGACAGACAATTTCAACACCGCCAACTTGCTCAATCGGGTCGCCTTTGACTATGGCGTCACCCGGCAAGGTGTCGATGATGGCATGGCGTTCGGGGCAGACACCCGAAATGGCAACTATATCCGTTCGATTGCCGGGATCGGCACCGTTGGCGACCTGTTCGGCAGCCCGACCCAAATCATGGAGTTTCGCAACGATATTCGCCTGCGGAACGCGGTCGACTTGCCGTCACAATCGGTGCGGTTCGACTATGTGTATGGATTTGCGGATTATGACCTGTCCATGGGCGATGGTCATTTGCAATATGAGCTCGAATTCGACTTCTATAACCGATAGCCAAGCCCGGTCAGCAATTGCGCGGTTTCATGTACCGGCAGTCCCATCACGCCAGTGTAGCTTCCCGTGATCTGTTTGATATGCGCCCCGAAAGGCCCCTGAATGGCATAGCCCCCGGCCTTGCCGAGCCCGTCCTGGGTCGCGACATAGGCGGCAATCTCCGGGTCAGTCAGGCGTTTTACAATCACCCGCGTATCGCTCAGGCGCGCCGCGGTCTGCCCATCCGGGCCGATCAGACAGACGGACGTCAT
>JBCCZH010000286.1:0-4599 GCA_039188075.1 Pseudomonadota bacterium | reverse complement strand
CGAACAGGCTAACACGACAGCCGGAGAAGGGGTGGTCTTGATGGTGTTTATCAAACTATCAAGCCAGGCTGCGCGATCCTGGTCCGTCAGCGGCGTGCCTTTACTCATCTTGTCGACGTTTTCGCGTGGATGATGATCATCTGCCTCGATCATCGGCCAGTCCAGATATTGCGAGACGGCCTCGGCGATCGTGCTCTTCCCGCAAGCAGCCGGTCCCATGATGATGTGGAGCTTGGAAGGTTTCGTCATTTTCAAGTGAAATCACCTGGAGGGCTTTGATAAGTAAGGCCGCAGCAATCCTCGAGTGATGGAATATGTCAATGCGTCGGCCGAGCAACAGACCAGTTTCATGCACATTCGTGTCTGGGAATCAGGCTGTAGATCGCCGCCACTCACCGTCGCTACAACGATAATGAGACGCTCGGACATTTATCCGCAACGACGTCAGCGCGATATCTGAACGGTTCGCACTGGATTTCGTGTCGCCCGACGATTGATCCGAAACACGACATCCAATGCGCTTGCCAACCTGTCACGGAAGGAAGACCAATGATTACACAACGTGCCATGCGTGCGAAATTTGTTCAGATGGCGACGCTGGTCGGCCTGGCCGGTCTCATCCTTGGAAAAGCGGTTTCGCAAGATCACACACATTCCGAACCCGATTATGGACCTGAGATCCGTGCCGGAGCCTCTGAGTTGATTGAAACCGGACAAATACCCAACGCGATCACACTGATTGCAGAGGACAACATGATTGTTTTTCGTGACGCCCAGGGCTGGCAAGATGTCTCAAGTGACATTGCTGCGTCTGAAGCGATGCTGTTTCGCCACTTTTCGTCTTCAAAACCCATGACTTGCGCAGCGATCATGACTCTCGTCGATGATGGGCTTGTGGACATTGAGGCACCGGTCAAAACCTATCTACCAGCTTTCAGCGATATGCAGGTGCGGACGGCGGAGGGTCTGGTGCCAGCTGAGCGCGATATCACCATTCGTGATCTGATGACCCATACGTCTGGCATTGTTTATGGCCAGTCACCCTCACTCGTATCGTCCGATTATACTGAAGCTAACGTCAACGCGATCGCCAATCGGATGGATGAGAGCCTGGCCGAACATAATCAGCGGCTGGCGGAAATGCCGCTGGTCGCACAGCCGGGCACGGAATGGAATTATGGCGAGTCCATGGGTGTGCTGGGCGGTGTGGTTGAGGCGGTCTCCGGACAGTCGTTCGGCGACTATCTGCATTCAAGGCTCTTCGCGCCGCTCGAAATGAACGACACGGGATTCTATGCAGCTGACGATCGTGCAGAGCGTTTGTCCCAACTCTATATGCGAGACGAGGAGGGGCATGCGCAACCTGTTGGGGATTATCCTGGTTTTGGCGGCGATTATCGAAAAGCACCGGCCCTGGAGTATGGCGGGGCTGGCCTGGTGGGGACCGCCGGCGATGCGATGAACTTCTTGATCATGCTGCTCAATGGCGGCGCGTTTAACGGCAAACGCGTATTGTCGGAGGAAAGCGTCGCCATGATGACCACGGATCAGCTGGACCCGGCGCTCGGCACAGCTCCGATATCATTCGGGTTTCCGGATCCGCGCTGGGAGAATGTTGGCTTTGGATTTTGCGGCTTGGTCGTTCGACCGGGGGCAGCTGGGCATCTCGGCGCAGCAGGGGAGTATGGCTGGTCCGGCTTGGCGGGCACCGATACCTGGATCGATCCCGAGGCCAATCGCGCCGTGGTGATCGCAACCCAAGCCATACCGAATCCCGCCAGCGGCCTGGATTATCCGTTGAGTACGCTGGTGCGAACGGCGATTTATGGTGATTGAGTACGGGCGCGCGAAAAGCTTAACGACTAGCTAACCGCATCGTTCACACGCCAGTCCGAAGCTGACGCGTGCATGCGTCCTGAACGGCAACAAGACTTCAATGAAATTGTCCGCATCGTCAGATTTGCGGCCATGCCGGGGATATCTATCTATTTATTCGATAATCTACATTATGGGAAATATTGGACTTAGATCATTGCGGCAAAGCGCGTTCAGTGACCCGGTGATGGTTATTAAACGAAATCAGTGCTTTGGAATGGTACGCCCAACAGGATTCGAACCTGTGACCTACTGATTAAAAGTCAGTTGCTCTACCAACTGAGCTATGGGCGCATCCGAACGGCCCACATAGTTGAGTGCCCGGCTGGGGTCAACGGTTTTTGCAGTGGATTTGGCGCCTGAGACTGTAATCTTGTCATTCCAGTCGGATGGACGCAAATTCGGACCATGAAACCGATCTTGCTCATCCTGGCTTTTTGCCTTCTCTCCGCCGCGTGTGCCACCAATACCAATCAGACAGCGGATACGGCCGATCCGGCGCCCAACGCCACAGATCGCGCCATTCAGCAGTCACAAGACGGATTTGGCGATGCAGCTCTGTCGCCGCTCGAAGACGTCAACCTGAAGCGCGACAAGATCCCGGAAGAGTTCAAGGACATTCGCAATCCTTACGCCGTCGATCCTGACACCTCCTGTGATGCAATTGCCAAGGAAGTGAACACGCTGGACGGCTTGCTCGGCCGGGATTGGGACATCCCACCACCGGACGAGAAAGGCGTCAGTGATCGCGCGGCAGACGGCGCCTCGACAGCTTTTCTCGATGCCGTCTCATCTGGCGCATCAGGCTTCATCCCCTATCGCGGGATCGTGAGAACCGTGACGGGCGCGAACAGCCATGCCACGAAAGTCCGCAAGGCCTATGAGCGAGGCTCGCATCGCCGAACCTTCCTGAAAGGCATTGGGTTGATGAAAGGCTGTTCCTATCCGGCAGCTCCCCTGCCGCTGCCTAAAGAAGATCCGCGCGTGGTGTTCCGCTAGACGTTAGGCCGCATCTCGCGGGCTCGACTTGGTCTGCGCCCAGCGCGTGGACAGATCGGCTCTCAAGGCCTCGAACGTGCCAGCGGCGATGGACTCGCGCATGGTCTGCATCAGCGCCTGAAAAAACGCGATATTGTGCCAGCTGAGCACCATCGATCCCAGATATTCGCCCGACCGGATCAGATGGTGCAAATAGGCTTTCGTATAGTCCTGGCTCGCTGGACACGGCACGGAAGGATCCAGTGGACTCGTATCCTCGGCAAAACGCGCATTCTTGAGATTTATCGGCCCGTCCCAGGTCCAGGCCTGGCCATGACGGCCGGCGCGCGTCGGGAGGACGCAATCAAACATATCAATGCCGCGCGCCACGGCTTCGACGAGGTCAATCGGCTTGCCGACGCCCATCACATAGCGTGGATAATCGACCGGCAAATGCGGCACCGTCATATCAATGGTTCGGCACATCTGATCATGCCCTTCGCCCACGGCAAGTCCGCCCAGCGCGATGCCGCCAAATCCCTGGCTGGCGACTGTTTTGGCAGAGGCTTCGCGCAGATCCGGATAGTTGGAGCCCTGGACGATCCCGAACAGCGTTTGTGCGTCACGTTCCCCGAAGGCTTCGAGCGAGCGTGCGCCCCAATCTGCCGACAGCCGCATCGAGCGTTCAGCCTCGTCATGGCTGCAAGGATAGTCGGTACATTCATCGAGCTGCATGGAAATGTCGGCGCCAAGCAGGTCGGCCTGAATTTCGATGCTCCGCGAGGGCGTCAGGCGGTGTTCCGAGCCATCAATATGGCTGCGAAACGTCACGCCATCAGCATCCAACTTGCGCAGCTGTGACAAGGACCAGACCTGAAACCCGCCACTATCGGTCAGCATCGGACCAGCCCATTTGCTGAAAGCGTGCAAGCCGCCGAGGCGTTGAACCCGCTCGGCGCCCGGGCGCAGCATCAAGTGATAGGTGTTGCCCAAAATGATATCCGCGCCAGTCTGCTTGACCTGGTCCATATAGAGCGCCTTGACCGTGCCAGCGGTGCCCACGGGCATGAAAGCGGGCGTGCGAATATCACCGCGCGGCGTCTTGAGGACGCCGGTTCGCGCGGCGCCATCTGTGGCGCTGATTTCAAACGGGAAGCGCGCCATTAGATCAGCATCTCCAGATCCAGCACACGCAATAGTTCCGTACGCGCGGTTACGCATTCCTCGGCAAAGCTCGGATCGGCAAGGTCTGCACTGGACAGACGATCGCGATATGTCTTCCGCACAACGGCCTGGAGCGCGTCAATCCGGGCTTCATCAAGCAAGACCCCCTGATGACAGGCCGCCCGTTCTTCCGGCGTCATGACCACGCGCAGACGCAGGCAGGCCGGACCGCCACCATTGCGCATGGACTGGCGGACATCGACATATTGCACCCGGCCAATCGGCCCATTGCCCTGGACCAAACGCTCGCAATACGCACGCGTGCTGTCAGTATCCTGCGTTTCCGTCGGCGCCAGAAGGACCAATCGGTCTTCTCCCGGCCATTGCAGCAATTGCGAATTGAACAAATAGGATTTGATGGCGTCTTCCAGCGGCACTTCGGCATCTGGCACCATGACGGGTTTGAGCTCAAACAAACCGTCTGATGCGGTGCGCAGGTCATTCAACAGGCCTGCCGTATCTTCGAACGCATGCTCATGGAAGAACAAGGTGTCGAGCGTGCCAACGCAAACCACGTCATTG
>JBCCZH010000285.1:0-4617 GCA_039188075.1 Pseudomonadota bacterium | reverse complement strand
TGCACGGATCGCACGCGCTGCAAAGCATGGCCGACGCCTTGCCGGCGCTCGGAATTGTTGCGGCGGTTCTCGGTGTTATCAAAACCATGGCCTCGATCGACAAGCCGCCAGAAGTCCTGGGTGGCATGATCGGGGGCGCCCTGGTTGGAACCTTCCTCGGTGTGTTCCTGGCCTATGGCGTGGTCGGCCCGTTTGCGGCCAAGGTCAGTCATACGCGCAAGGAAGAACATTTCTTCTACTCGATGATCGGCGAAGTGCTCGTCTCGAGTCTGCACAAGAACCCGATCAATATCTGTCTCGAAGTGGCCAGGCGACATGCGCCGGCCCGGGTCAGGCCCTCTTTTGATGAAGTTGAAGAAGCGGTGAAAGGGTTACGCCAAGCAGCATGATAAAGCGCCTCACTTCTGCAAGCATCTGCTTCGCTCTGGCATCTGTGGCTTCCGCAGATACCGGAGCGAAAGACGTTTCCAGTGCTGAGTCGCCGGCCGCTGAAGAAAGCGATGCCGGCTTGAACGCTTTTGTCGATGCCGCCATCCGAAGTGGCTTACTGGTCCCGAACGGGGATGGCGAGGTCGAAGTCTCGCCAGAGACACTGGCCAACATGGCGCGCGTTTGCGGTGATCAGTATCCGCTCGATCTGTCTGCGGTGAAGACACTGCGCCGCTTCACCGAATTGCCTTCGGTGATGGCGGAAGAAGGTGACGATACAAACCGTAAACTTGTCATCGACCTGAAAGCGAAACTGGCGCTTGGTCTGTATGCCGAAGCCAAAGCCCTGCTGGTGACCCAACCGGACACCGAATGGGTCGCTTATCGTCAACTGATTGCGCTGATGGAAAATCGCCAGCGGCCGGATGTCGACTATTTCCGAACCCTGGCGGGCTGCTATCCCGAGGCGACGCTCTGGCATGCTGTGGCGCAATTGATCGTGTTTGATCCTGAAGGGGTTGAGGGCATTGCCGTCCACATCTCCTCTATTCGCGCCTTGCCGTTCAATATGCGCGAAGACGTGTCTATGTTGGTCATTCCGACTCTGCTGATCGAACGGCGGGGCGACCTGGCGCAACAGATCCTTGCGACTTTCACACCGGAAGAGATCGAAAACTCGACCCGGCTCAGCGCCCTCAAGACGGCCATTATTGATATGCCGACCGGGACGGAATCGGATGACCGTCTGGTCATGCTGATGAGCCGTCCGAAGCTGAAACTGGCGGCTTTGCTCATCTTGGTCGAACGGGACGATCGGCTGCGCCCCAATATTCGTTCCTTTGCGCTCGAAGAAGCCTGGAACGTGCTGGAGCAGAGCGAGACCCAACACGATCTTGACCCCATTCTGGAATTCGTGATCAAGCATCTGGCCAGCGATGATCTCTATGCCGGACTGGACCGGGTCCGCGCGCTCCCCGTTGCCGCGCGTGAAGATGTGCGGGCATCAATCGACAATTATACGATGATCGCGCTGGATGATTATCTCAATGATGACGACCCGGCCAATGCAATCAATGCACTTGAGACGCTGAACACATTCCATACAGACCTACCTGTTGATGCGCGCGGCAATGCCCTGCGCAAACAGGGCGCGCAGAAGGCCATCGAGCTCGGCCTGTTCAGCATGGTGAAACACTTTCTCGAGCCGGTAGATCGAGAGCCACAAGTTGGCCTGTTGCTCGCCACAGCGGCCTTCTGGGGCCATGCGAACCAGGAACTGTTCGCCGTGCGCGATGAGTTTCCGCTGGAGCCGGAGATCAATCGCATGGCGGGCATCCGCGCCTTGCAAGACAATCTCCCGGCCATTGCAAAGACCGCCTATAACGCGCTGACCGCGCATCCGGCCCTCCAGCTCGAATTGCTCGAACAAGGGGCCGTGGAGAATAATTGGGCGCTTTGGCAAAGTGATCTCAGCGCGCTGGTGGATGGCCTCAGCGATGATGAAGTGGTGCGGCTCGACCGCGTTCGCACCATCCATATTGCCAGCCGAAAGGCCCCGACCGCCGAGGCGCGTCGGATCCGGCCGTATCAAATCTCAGATCTATTGAAATCGACGAGACAGACTCTGTCCAAGTCACAGGCAGGAGCCGCAAATGAGCAATAGTATTTACGCGACCCTCTCGCGCCAGGATGGTTTGCTGAAAGAGCTGCAAGTCGTCGCCAACAATATCGCCAACACCAATACGACCGGATACAAGACCGACCGAGCGGTGTTCGCCGAATATATCATGGCGACCGGGCCCGATACGCCGTCACTGTCCATGGGCGGCCTCGCGGGGCACAGCTTCGATCTCACCCAGGGCACCGTCAAGTTCACTGGCGGACAGTTTGATCTCGCGATTCAGGGTGATGGCTTTTTCGGCCTGGAGACTGACGCCGGACAACGCCTGACCCGTGCGGGGGCGTTTCAGGTCTCAGCCGATGGTGAACTGATCGCCCCGGATGGCGCCAAAGTACTCAGCAATGGTGGCGGACCGATTACCATCCCCCCGGATGCCGAAGGCCTTTCGATTGCCGGTGACGGTACGATTTCTGCGGATGGGCAGGTGATTGATCAGGTCGGAATCTTTATTGCCGAGGGCCAGTTGCAGCGCGACACAGATACAAGATTTACGGCCGCAGGCGGCTCACAACCAGCTGAATTTGCAACAGTTTTACAAGGCGCTTTGGAGGCGTCGAATGTTTCTCCTGTCCTGGAAATGGCGCGGATGATTGAGGTCCAGCGCGCCTATGAAGCCGGACAGGCGGCGTTGGAAAAGGAAGACCAGCGCATCACGCAACTCATTTCAACGGTTCGAAACCGGTAGGCACAGGAGGTCGCCATGAAATCATTACAGATTGCCGCCACGGGGATGGCCGCGCAGCAAATGCGAGTCGATGTCATCTCGAACAATATCGCCAATATGAGCACGTCGGCCTATCGCCCGCGCGTCGCCGAGTTTTCCGATCTGGTCTATCAACAATATCTCACGCCCGGCACGCTGACCTCTCAGCTGGGCACAACGGTGCCCGCTGGCATTCAGCTCGGTACGGGTGTGCGGGCCTCAACCGTCTCGATCGAGATCACGCAAGGCTCCATGCGCCAGACCGGCGGCGAGCTGGATCTAGGGATTGATGGGCCGGGCTTTCTTGAAATCACACTGCCGGATGGCGAGACCGCGTTTACACGCGATGGCAAGCTCAATCGCAGCCAGGATGGCGAAATCGTCACCATGGATGGCTATCCACTGGCCGACGGAATTACGCTGCCCTCAGATGCCAATCGCATCACGATCAGCCGCGATGGCGAAGTGACCGCCTATTTCGACAATCAGGCACAGGGCCAGTCTCTCGGCGTGATTTCGCTCGCGACCTTCGTCAATGAAAAGGGCCTGGAAGCGATTGGCGACAATATGTTCCGTGAAACCGAGGCCTCGGGTCAGGCCAATCGCGGCGTGCCTGGCAGCCAGGGCTATGGCACTGTGCGACAAGGCTTTCTGGAAGATTCCAGCGTCGATGTGGTGAAGGAAATCTCTGACCTGATCGAAGCGCAGCGGGGCTATGAGCTGAACTCCAAAGTCATCACCGCGTCCGACGAAATGTTGGCTGCAACGACAAGGCTGAGATAAGATCATGATTGATATTCTTTGTCTCAGCCTCGGCCTGAATATGGCCTCTCCCGTGTCGCTCACCGCCAATGATGTGATGCGTCGCGGCGAGATCATTACGATCGACAATACGTCTCCGCCTGATGATGTCTGGCAACAGGAGCATGCTGACCTGCTCGGCAGGGAAGTCAGCCGAACCGTTTATGCAGGGCAATCGATTGAAGCCAAGGACACGCGCGCGCCGCGTCTGGTCAAACGCAATCAGCTCGTAACGCTGAAATATGTCAGAGGGCCATTGGAAATCTCCCTGACGGGACGGGCGCTCGGCGAAGCGGCGCAAAACGAACCCGTGACGGTGCTCAATCTGGAGTCCCGACAAGTGGTCGAAGGCATTGTTCAGGCAGGAGGCTGGATATGGGTACAATAGGAAATGGAATTGCCCTTGCGGCGCTTGCGGTCTCGATGACGGCGTGTGCGACGGGCAGCTCGGAGACACCCCCGAATATTGCCGAAGCACAGCAACCGACCTTCTGGGGGCAGACTGATGCGTCTTACGGCCCGCCTGTGGTGGAAGCCTCTGCATCGCTGTGGACGACCGCGCCAAATGCCTTGCTTGGCATGCGCCGCGCCAAGGATGTTGGCGACCTGCTGACCGTGGTGGTCGACATGAATGACCAGGCCAGTTTGCAAACCTCGCTGTCGCGCAATCGGACCACGAATGAACAATTCAATCTCGGCGCTTTGCTCGGGCTGCCGCAATGGGCCAATGGCGTCCTGCCCGGCGGCGCTTCTGTCTCGCCGGCGGTGGATTATGATCGCACATCAGCCCTGACCGGCGATGGCGCCGTCAATCGGGCCGAACAGGTCACGTTCCGTCTTGCCGCGCGCGTGGTTGGTGTTGAACCAAACGGCAACCTGGTCATTGCCGGCTATCAGCAGACGCAGGTCAGTGATGAAGTCCGTTACCTGACGGTGTCCGGTGTCATCCGGGCCCAGGATATCACCCGGACCAATACCGTGTCCTACGAGAAGATTGCAGACG
>JBCCZH010000284.1:0-4632 GCA_039188075.1 Pseudomonadota bacterium | reverse complement strand
TCGCAGGAAATCGCTGGCCGGATCCTGAAAGAGATCAATGACCGGCTGATCTTCCTCAATGCGGTCGGGCTCGATTATCTCTCCATGTCGCGTTCGTCCGGGACGCTGTCCGGGGGCGAAAGCCAGCGCATTCGCCTGGCCAGTCAGATTGGCTCTGGCCTGACCGGGGTCCTCTACGTCCTCGACGAACCCAGCATTGGCTTGCATCAGCGTGACAATGAACGCTTGCTGGAGACGCTGAAACGTCTGCGCGATCTCGGTAATTCGGTGATCGTGGTCGAGCATGACGAGGACGCCATCCTGACGGCGGACCATGTCATCGATATGGGGCCGCGCGCGGGCGTGCATGGCGGCCAGGTGGTCAGCCAGGGCACGGCGGACGAAGTCATCTCTGATGAGCGATCCCTGACCGGCGCCTATCTGTCCGGGCGTGAGGAAATTGCCATTCCCGATCGTCGTCGCGTCGACAAGAAAGGCCGCGCGCTGACCATTAAGGGCGCGACCGGCAACAATTTGCAGAATGTCGAGGCGACCTTCCCGCTCGGCACATTCACGGCGATTACCGGCGTCTCGGGCGGTGGCAAGTCGACCCTGGTGATTGAGACGCTCTACAAGGCTCTGGCCCGCAAACTCAATCGCGCGACCAAGGTGCCGGCGCCTTATGAAACGATTGATGGCCTGCATCATCTCGACAAGGTCATCGATATTGATCAGAGCCCGATTGGCCGCACGCCGCGTTCCAATCCGGCAACCTATACCGGGGCCTTCGGGCCGATCCGCGACTGGTTTGCCGGCCTACCGGAATCGAAACAGCGCGGCTACAAGCCGGGCCGGTTCTCATTCAATGTCAAAGGCGGTCGCTGTGAAGCGTGTCAGGGCGATGGGGTCATCAAGATCGAGATGCACTTCCTGCCTGATGTCTATGTCACGTGCGAGACGTGTGGCGGCAAACGCTATAATCGCGAGACGCTGGAAGTCCTCTATAAAGGCAAGTCGATTGCCGATGTGCTCGACATGACCGTCGAGGAAGCTGAGAAATTCTTCTCAGCCGTGCCAGCCATTCGTTCGAAAATGGAGACGCTCAACCGGGTCGGGCTGTCTTATATCAAGGTGGGCCAGCAAGCGACGACCCTGTCTGGCGGTGAAGCCCAGCGTGTGAAGCTGGCCAAGGAATTGTCGAAGCGTGCGACGGGCAAGACGCTCTACATTCTCGACGAACCGACCACAGGTCTTCACTTTGCCGATGTTAGCAAATTGCTGGAAGTGCTGCACGAGCTGGTCGATACCGGCAATACGGTTCTGGTCATTGAGCACAATCTGGACGTCATCAAGACGGCCGATCATATCATCGATCTCGGTCCCGAGGGCGGCGATGGTGGCGGCCAGATCGTCGCCGTCGGTACGCCGGAAGACGTCGCCAAGGTGAAGAAGAGCTGGACCGGCAAATTCCTTGCCGAGACATTCAAACGCCAGGATGAGCGGCGGGCGAGCGCGAAGAAAGCGCCGACCAAGACCGCGGCGAAAAAGAAAGCACCAGCCAAGAAAAAAGCACCGGCAAAAAAGAAGAAAACAGCCACAGCTTAAGTTTGCCGACATGAGTCGGATATGGACTCGCTAAGACGGTCATTCCGGCATTAACGGATCGAGCGGGTTTCCGTTCTCGTCCAAGAGTTGATAGACGATTGGATACACCACCCCCGTGCGTTTTACGGCATTCCCATTCACGATTTTCGGCTCGAACCGCAAGGTCGCGATCGCGTTGCGCGCTGAGGTCACGAATCCCGGATGCCCGCATTTTACTTCGAGATTGATGACATAACCTTCTGGGTTGACGTCAAAATATCCATCGCAATGCGCGCTGATATTTTGGATCGCCATGTCCCTGGGATATTCCGGTTTGGGATAGTCGATGGGCTGGGTGTCACGATCAGCGAAACTCGGAGCCGAGAACAGCGTGGCGGTGGCGAAAGCGGCTGCGATGAGGCCACCGACTCCACCGGTTGTTTTGATTGGATTTCGAACAAGTGTCATCGAAATCTCCTTTGCGATACGTTTCAGTCTGACCGTGCGTGATCGCTGCAAATACGCATCGATAAAGGTCCGCACAGCTTCGCTGACGGTGATCCCTTCTTCTTCACAGGCCCGTTTGAAGGCTTCTTTCTTTGAGTGCGGCAAGCGGACCTCAATCATTTCCGACTTCTTCTCAAGGCGTTGTTTTGTCATTCTCAGCTCTCACGCATGGTGGGTCGCATAAGCGGCAATTCAGCCATCAGACAAAACTTAATTCAAGTTCATACGTAGAAAATTTCGTGTCCGGACACGCCTTGGCGCGTGAACTGTCCGTCTAATTATTCCCGAACCGCCCACGCTGCAGATCGAATGACAGGCGAATAGGCTCCGGCTCGCCGCTCAAGCGGTGGCGATAGACTTGCGTATTCTCCAGCACGCGCTGGACATAGTTTCGGGTCTCGCTGAACGGAATGAACTCCACCCAATCGACTGGATCAATTTCTCCGGCGCGCGGGTCGCCATATTCGCTGATCCATCGCTGCGGGCGTGACGCCCCGGCATTATAGGCGGCTGCTGTCATGATATAGCTGCCATTGAACTTGCCCAGCAGCGTGTCCAGATGGGCACCGCCCAGGGTCATGTTATAAGCCGGATCATCGGTCAGCCAGCTGGTGCGGAATGGCAGACCCTGGCGCCGCGCCTCGAGCTGTGCCGTCCGCGGCACAAATTGCATCAGACCGCGCGCATTGGCATGGCTGATCGCAGCCGGATTCATTTCACTTTCCTGACGTGACAAAGCCAGCATCAGGGACCGTTCCACCTGTGGCTCACGGAGCAGTGTATACTCGACCACTGGATAGGCCGCTTCAGGCGCCACAACGCCTTTGGCCAGGCCGGCCTTCGCGCCGCGCACGCCGATATCGATATAATGATACTCCCGGCCCAGCTCGGCCAGCAGATCAAAGTCCTGTGGGCGAGTCAGTTGATCATCGAGGTGATAGGCAAATTTGCGGAAGGATGCGTCCCAGCCATTTTCCGCGAACAAGCGCATTGCGCGGACCAGAGAGCGATTATTGAAATTCTGGCGATCGGTCTCCGCCAGCGTATAGCCAGCGGAGATCTGGATCGTTCCCTGCATCACCTTCTCGGCGGCGAGCTGACCATAATAGGAGAATCGGTGTGTCGCAGCGGCGGCAAAAGCGGACTCCGCTTCGGCTTCATTGCCGAGGGCTTCATGCGCGCGCCCTTTCCAGTACAGCGCGCGCGACAGGCTGATCGGCGTGGTCACGCCGTTCTGGAGCGTTTCGAAATGCTGTAAAGCCAATGGGGCCTCATCGAGATGGCGCAAAGCAACCCAGCCGGCCAGCCATTCGGCTTCGGCAAAGTCACGGCCGCTGGTCATGCCATGCGGTGCAGACAATTCATAAGCGAGGCGCCAATCGCCTTCTTTCAGCGCGACGCGCGCTTGCGGATGGCGGGCCTTCCATAGTCGGCTGCGACCCGCGGCAGGAACGTCGTCCCCACTGATCTGACGCAGTAAAGGCACGACCCGATTGGTCATCCGGGCCCGTCGACGCCATTCGGCGCGATCGTAAAGCAAGCCTGGATGGCTTTGCAGCTCCCGAGAAACGGAATCGACCGCGGCATCGACGCCACGCGCGCGGCGGATCAGTTTCGACCGCGCATCGACCAGCGTCTTCCAATCGGGTGTGAGCAGCGGCTTCATCCGCGCCGCGGCGGTGGTCTGGCGGGTCCAGAGCAGAAAATCGGCGCGTTGGCGATGATCGGCCTGGGTCAGTTTGTCTTTGTATTTGGCATAGGTCCGTTGGCTGACATCCTTGGTCAGCGTGCGACCATGCCAGGCAGCACGGACTTCACGCAGCGCTTCCTGATCGCGGCCGAGCTGCTCCAGAGCCTTGGCATAGGTAATATGCCCCACGCCGGTGCGGGCGCCGCCATGGGTTTCGAACCAGGCCACGCGGGCGCGGGCATCCAGGGTCGATCCGCCGATAAATTCTTCCGCGCGGGCGCGAATGGTGTTGATCTCGGGCCAGCCGCCCAGACGGGTCAGGGCTCGGTCCATTTCATCGAACAACATACGCGAATCGCGGCGGGCGCGGTACCAGGTCAGGATATCCCGGGCCGTGGTGTCGCGAATCTGTGATTCGGCCTGGCGGACCTCAAACCAGTCACCGCGATCGACCGCCTGAAGGCCGTCGCGCAGCAAGGCAGCATCGCGAGTCGCCACCACGTCCGAGGCGGCGACCAGATTTGGTTTCAGGCTGGGGGCAGACGGCGTATTGGCCAGCGCGGGCAGCGCCGCGGCACTTCCCAGCAAAAGAGAGAAAAAAGTCAGACTGATGAAGCGGTTACGCATTGGCTTTTTCAGTTTCCTTACATTCCTTACCGTTGATACATTCTGATTCAGGTTTATAGGCCGTATATGTCCAAACTCTGGCACTTTCGTGCCCGGTTCAACCCAAGTGTGTGTATCTGACAGATGTTTCATGGTTCTATTCCAGCGCTCGTAACCCCATTCAAGAACGGGGCCATTGACCGGGACGCGTTCGCAAATTTGATCGAAAGCCAGATTTCAGGCGGTTCCGGGGCCCTCGTCCCCTG
>JBCCZH010000283.1:0-4645 GCA_039188075.1 Pseudomonadota bacterium | reverse complement strand
CGGCGATGGACCAGGATGACCTTGTCTGCGAAATTGGTCAGGAACAACGCTTCCTCGACCGCCGTATTGCCGCCGCCAACCACGATGACATCCTTGCCGCGATAGAAGAAGCCATCACAGGTGGCACAGGCCGACACGCCGAAGCCCTGGAATTTCGTCTCACTCGGCAGACCCAGCCATTTCGCCTGGGCACCAGTGGAAATGACAATGGAGTCAGCAGTATAGATCGTGCCGCTATCACCCACCGCCTTGAAGGGGCGGCTGTCAAAATCGACGGAGGTAATGTGATCTTCCGCCAGACTAGCGCCCATTTTCAAGGCGTGCTCTTTCATCTTTTCCATCAATTCCGGCCCCTGGATTTCGGCAAATCCAGGATAGTTCTCGACGTCGGTCGTGATGGTCAATTGTCCGCCAGGTTGAGACCCCGCGACCACCAGCGTGTCGCGCATGGCGCGTGCGGCATAGACCGCTGCGGTCCAGCCGGCCGGGCCAGAGCCAATGATCAAAATCTCAGCATGACGTGTGGATTGCGCTGCATCCGCCATTTGCATCTCCATGGGCCCAAAATCGGGCGAAAATCGTTTCAGCGCTGGTTATGGGGATTCGCAGGCCGAGAATAAAGGGGGTAAACGCCTCACAGCAGCGTGAAGCCACACTAAATCAAACGCTTTCCACACCCATTTCCCAGGCCCAGACACCATTCCCCCCGCGCCACATGGCATAGGTGACCGGTCCGGACAGGGAGGCCGTTTCCATCAACCGGCGGGCCCAGTCATCGCCGGGCGCCATGGTGGCTGAGTGAATGCCCCACAGCAATTGCGCCTGGCGCAACCGTTTCTTGTCGAGCGATCCGTACAGAATCGGTTGTTTTCCGCGCACGCGCGAGAATTGCGCCAGACGGAAGATATCGCCGGTCCGCAAGGCCAGCGGCGTATCATTGCGTTCGGCGATTTCCATGACGGCATTGGCTGTCGTGTCGACATCGTCATGTGCGTCGCCGCCGCCATCATACTGAACCAGCGCTTGGCGGTAATCGTCTGCCTTTTCGACGGCCCGAATGATCCGGTTCATGATCGCGACGGCCGTTGCCGGGTGCCGTCCCACAGCCGTTTCCGCCGACAGCATGACTGCATCCACGCCCTGATAGACCGCCGTGGCAACGTCGCTCGCTTCTGCCCGGGTTGGCGCCGCATTCTCGACCATGCTTTCCAGCATTTGCGTGGCCACGATGACTGGCTTTCCGGCATTACGGGCGACCCGCACAATCTTGCGCTGGATCAACGGGACTTCCTCAGGCGGGAATTCCACACCGAGATCGCCGCGGGCAATCATCACGGCGTCTGTGGCTGCAATAATGCCATCCAGATTATCAATCGCAGCCGGCTTTTCCAGCTTGGCCACAATCATCGCCTGATCCCCGATCAGGCCGCGCGCTTCCTCGATATCGGCAACCGTCTGCACAAAGGAGAGCGCAATGATATCGACACCCATGTCGAGTGCGAAGGCCAGATCGCTGCGGTCCTTTTCCGACAAAGCCGGAACGGGTAGCGCCTTGCCGCGCACCGTGAACCCCTTGCGATCCTTCAAAACACCCGGCAGTTCAGATCGAACGCGCGGAGTCTCACCAGCTTCAAGCACTGTGAAAATGAGCAAACCGTCATCGGCGAGAATTGTATCCCCGGGCTCAAGCACTGAGAGAATTTCAGCGCGCGGCACAGGGATGGTTTTCGCCGCATCCGTTTCATCACCCACGACCAGATCATACTCACCGCGCATTTCGAGTTGCAGCGCGCCGTCCGGGAACTTCCCAACGCGGATTTTCGGGCCTTGCATATCGGCCAGAACGGCCAGCGGACGCCCGAGCAGGTCCTCGGTCTGGCGAATGAAATCATAGGTCTGTTTGTGCTTTTCCTGTTCGCCATGACTGAAGTTCAGACGAAACACATCGACGCCAGCCTCCGCCAGAAGGCGAATGGTGCCAGGCGCCGAACTGCCGGGTCCGAGCGTCGCCACGATTTTCGCGCTTCGCCCTCTCAACCCTGCGGCCATTCTGCTCATGTCTAGATACCCTTACCGAGTTCTGCTGCTTCGCGCACCTTGGCTTCGATTCCAGCCCAATCGCCAGCTTCCATTTCGGCCGGTGATGCGATCCAGGTGCCGCCTGCAGCGATCACATTGGGCAGGTTCAAATAGTCCATCGCATTATGCGGTTTGACCCCGCCCGTCGGCATGAAGTCGATGTGCGGCAACGGCCCCGCGAGGGATTTCAGGAAATTGGCACCCCCTGCGGCTTCCGCCGGGAAAAATTTCTGGACGCCATACCCTTGTTCAAAGCGCGCCATGGCTTCACTGGCCGTCGAGACGCCCGGAAGAATGACGCCATCATGATAGGCGAGCGCTTTCAGAAGGTCCGGCCCGGCGCCTGGTGATACCAGAAAGTCTGCCCCGGCTTTGAGCGCGGCGTCGACATCGCCTTCAGAGCATATTGTGCCAGCGCCAACCACCAGATCCGGCGCCGCCGCTTTCATTTCGGTGATCACTTCCAATGCCACCGGTGTCCGCATTGTCACCTCAGCGCTTTTCAAACCGCCCGCCAGCAAGGTCGTGGCCAGCGGCGCGGCGTGCTCAACCTGGGTCACTGTCAGAACGGGAACGATTGGTGCGCCGTGCAAAGCTTCACGAAACGTGGCGAGATTGATCATGCGTCAAGATCCTCATCAAAGTGCAGAGCCGCTGCACCGATAAGGGCCGCTTCGCCCTCCATCAACAGACGAATGGGAATAGGCTCCATGTAATGACTCATGGGTCCGCGCTGGAAGAATCGTGACAACGCTTCGGGTTTCGCCAGCCAGTCGACCAGGCGCTCCGCCACGCCGCCAGTGATGACGACCCCGCCACGCGTGCCATTGATCAGCGCCGCATCACCCAGAGCGTCCAGAGTGGCCCCTGCGCGGATCTCGCAAATATCGCGTGACAGTTTATCGCCGGCATGGGCGCGGCGCATGATTTCGGCAGGGGGAGTCACTTCCCAGGGCAGGCCATCAATCTCACACAACGCCTTATGAACCGCGTTGAGACCCGAGCCGGACAGAACCAGCTCTTTCGAGACATATCCGTGCGAGGTGCGCAGGCGTTTGGTCAATTCCCATTCCCGCTCGGAGCGCGGGGCAAACGCTGCATGGCCGCCCTCCCCGGTCATCACACGCCAACCTCGCTCGCCTTCCGGCAACAAGGTCGCCATGCCGAGACCGGTTCCAGGACCCGCTACCAGAATCGGCGATCGCTGATCCGGCACCCGGCCATCATGCAACAAGTGGAAGCTTTCATCCCCAAGCTCCGGAATGGACCGCGCCATCGCGGCATAATCATTGACCAGACGCACGCGCTCCAGGCCGACCTTTTGCGCCAGGTCGCGACTATTAATCGTCCAGTTCCGATTGGTCAGGCGGACAATGCCGTCGCGCACTGGCCCGGCAAACGCGAACAAGGCCTGGTCCGGACGCTTATTGCCAAGCTGTCCCAGATAGACATTCAACGCATCATCGAAACAGCCAAAATTGTCGCCCGGCAGGACCGCGATATCTTCGACTTCCGGGTGCCCGGCAAATCCGAGCCGCGCGCGTCCAAAGCGGACATTCGTCCCACCAATATCCCCCACCAGTACACTATCCGGCATTACATTCCCCCCAACATCGAAAAGACGCTGCCGCCTTGTTCTGAATTACTGACCGCGGCACGAAACCCTCCGAACATCTCTCGCCCCAATCCGATAGAAGAGATGTTCGGGCGGAAAGGCGCAGGATCGCGGCTTTCGAATTCGCTTGGCTCGACCTTTACGTCCAATTGTCCCTGAACCGCGTCCAGGCGGATCACATCGCCATCGCGCACGCGCGCGAGCGGCCCGCCACGACTGGCTTCCGGCCCAACATGAATGGCGGCCGGGAACTTGCCGGACGCACCAGACATACGGCCATCGGTGACCAGCGCCACCTTGTGCCCCTTGTCATGCAGCGCGCCGATCGCGCCAGACAGGCCGTGCAATTCCGGCATGCCATTCGCCGCCGGCCCCTGGAACCGGACCACGATGACAACATCGCGATCAAGCTCACCCGCATTGAACGCCGCCTTGACGGCGTCCTGGCTTTCGAACACACGCGCCGGCGCTTCGGTGACGTGGCGCTCTGGCTTGACGGCTGAGATCTTGATCACGCCGCGACCAAGCGGGCCGTCCAGCATCTGCAAGCCGCCGGTCGCCGAGAATGGATCTTCGACCGGGCGGATGATGTCCAGATCGCCACTCTCGGTTGGCGCTTCGCGCCATTTCAACGTCTCGCCGTCGAGCCATGGCTCTTGGGAATACGAGCTGATCGGTCCGGAAACCCCTTGGGCGTCGCCTTGCAACAAGCCCGACTTGAGCAATTGCCCAACCACAAACCCCATGCCGCCAGCCGCGTGGAAATGGTTCACGTCGGCTGGTCCGTTCGGATAGATCCGACACAGCAATGGCACGACTTCGCTGACCTCTGCAAAGTCCTCCAACGTGACTTCATACCCGGCAGCTGCGGCCATGGCGGGAATGTGGAGGGCGTGATTTGTGGATCCGCCGGTCGCCATCAGGCCGACCAGTGCATTCACAAAGGTTCGG
>JBCCZH010000282.1:0-4645 GCA_039188075.1 Pseudomonadota bacterium | reverse complement strand
GGCTTTTCTTGATTGATTTCGCAGTCATCAGTTCGGCCAAATAACGTATTCGTCGTTCGCATCAATATCATCTGCATTGGTTTTATCGATAGAGATCGCGGATTCCAGTTTATGCGGATAAAGCGGCGCGACCGCGTCAGCATGATGCGCGTCGAGAAGCGTCTGCAATTCAGCAAGTTTTTCAGGGCGGGACTCCGCCTGATTGTTTTGCTCGGTCGGGTCGGTCGCGAGATCAAACAACCAGGTCTTGTTCTGCCGTCCGTCGACTTGCAGTTTCCAATCTCCCGCGCGAACGACGTGATAGCTGCCGGACTGCCAGAATATGGCATCATTCTCCCGCTCAATCATGCCTTGCCCCGTGGCTTCAACCAGGATGTCTTTGCCGTCAATGATGCGATCGGTCGGCAAATCCGCGCCAGCGGCAGCGGCCAGGGTCGGCAATAGATCAATGTGGGCGACCGGCGTGTCGATAATGGTATTGGGGGCAATCTGCGCCGGCCATTTCACAAACATGGGAACGCGAATACCGCCTTCGAACAACGTAATCTTCCAACCGCGGAAAGGCGCATTGACCTCTGGCAGGCCGATATAACCGGCGCCGCCATTATCGCTGCTCAGCACGACAATCGTATTCTCGGCCAGGCCTTCCGCCTCGAGCTTGTCGATCACACGGCCGACGCTACGGTCGACGGCGCGGACCATGGCGGCATAGACGCGCTCGCGATGCAGGTCGAATTCGCCAACCGCTTCATAATCTTCCTTTGTGGCCTGGAGCGGTGTGTGCGGGGCCCAATGGGCGAGATAGAGAAAGAAGGGCCGGTTCTTGTTGGCCTCGATGACGCGCAGGCTTTCATCTGTCCACCAATCGGTGATGTAGCCGCCCGGCTCGAACGGCTCCCCGCCATTGAAGCTTGCCGCATATTGCATCGCGGCCCAGAGGAATTGATCAATCGGGTCAAAATCCAGTTTGGCATTCACGACATTCGGGTCGTCTTCCGCTAGATAGAGACCGCTGGCCATGAGCAGGCTTTCGTCAAACCCCTGCGCGTTCGGCATGAAGTCCGGGCGGCGGCCCAAATGCCATTTGCCGATATGCACAGTGTGATAGTCCTGGGCCTGTAACAGTTCGGCAATCGTGATTTCCGATCCGGGCAGACCCTGGTCTTCATAAGGCAGGGCAACTTCATTGACGTCACGGCTGAGCGTGATGGGGGGCAACACCCCGCTGCGCATACTGTTTCCAATCGTCGCGACGACCCGGCTCATCCCGTCTGGCGTCGGCGTGAACTCAAATCCGGTGCGGGTCGGGTAGCGTCCAGTCATCAGCATGGCGCGGGAGGGCGCGCATGTGCCTGTGCCGGAATAGGCTTGGGTATAAATGGCGCCCTCGGCCGCGAGCCGGTCTATGTTCGGGGTTGGGACGCGACCGTTGGCGATGCCGCCGCCAAATGTGGTGATGTCATTATAGCCGAGATCATCCAGCAAGATGAAAACGATATTGGGCGGGCGGTCTGCGAGCGGTGTGTCAGCGGCGTCCGGTCCGGCTTGCCAGGTCACGGCTTGAGGTGGCCCGACCTCCATATGGTTCGCCTGGGCACGATTGAGCACCAGATGGGTCAGAATGGCGGCGCGATTAAACCAGCCCAGCAGGCCAGCGGCGAGAATGACGATAACAAAGCCGATCAGGATTTTCTTCAGCATGGCTTTTCCCCTTAAGCGAACAGTGTTTCGCAGCCCGACCCGGACAGCATGGCATCCACCGCGCCGCGCTCATTGTCGGACAGGTCGGCATGATCCTGGCGCAACCATTGCAGACATTTTGCCTGATACTTGAAGACCGGTTGCGTCCAGGGACGTCCATCAATTTCGGTTTCGAATGTGGTCTCACCGGCGAGGATTGCACTCGCATTGGCAATCATGGCTGGCGCATAAGTGCGACCAATCTCCGCCAGCAGCGGCGCGAGCGCATCGCGCGCTTCGTCGGCCGTGAACCAGTCATCATCTGTTGGCTCAAGCCCGGACAGATCATCCATCAGGTCAACCCAGGCGCGGACGCGATAGGAGGTCTTCTGCGTGATGGCGGCTGAGGTGGGTTCGACAATGGCCAGCTGGGTGAGTTGCCCGAACAAGGCAAAATCTGCCGAAGAGGGACGCCCACCCAGGACAAATCCCTTCCGCGCCAGCAGCTCGTCCAGAATTTCGATCAGGCGTCTGTAGGACTCTTCGATGGTCTGCGCCGTGATGTCATTTGAGCCGACCACATAGAGGCGGTCTATCTGACGTTTGGCGAAATAGTCTGCAAACGATCTGGCCTGCTCGTCAT
The DNA here is from genome assembly GCA_039188075.1 of Pseudomonadota bacterium. Lineage (GTDB taxonomy): Bacteria > Pseudomonadota > Alphaproteobacteria > Caulobacterales > Hyphomonadaceae > Henriciella. The sequence goes on along the minus strand of JBCCZH010000282.1, from coordinate 2,322 downwards.
CGGCCTTATTGGTGCTCCAATAGACCAGCAGGGGCGCTGCGTTTTTCCAGTCAGCTTCATGGGCCCAGCGAAAATGGAACATCGCCTTGGTCAGCCATTCATCGCCGAAATCCTCGATCAGGCTGTTGAGGAAGTTCAGGACCGGATCGGTCGGGATAACGGAACGCCCGCTATGTTCGCGTTCGATGCGACGAATGAGCGGGGTCGAATCTGTGACCGGGACCAGAGCCCCGTCTTCGCTATCCGGAAAATAGAAGGTCGGTAAGAGGCGCGGCTTTGCCACGGGATAGCCCTCAGGGATCCGCGTATCCCCCCAATAGACCGAGAAAGGCAGGCGTCGATACCGCAATACGCCAATCATCTTCCGAGTATATGGGGACCCGGGGGCACCCGAAAATTCATAGCGTCGCGCGTCGGTCATGCAATCCTCTCCTCCGCGGCAAACTTCATAAATGGCACGCCAAATGTCAATATCAGCGAGATCGTTTTCAGACCAATCCGTCACGCTTTTTTGATTTCATGCGCCCGTTTGGTGGTTTCCTGGTGTAGGGGTGGGAAAAGTGACGGTACTGGCGACTTGTATGTTCCATTTAAAAAGATATATCATTTGACCCTGGAGGTCGTTTTGACGGAAACCCTGTTCGACAAATTATGGCGAGAACACCGGGTCTGTGGCGTCGAAGACGGCGCAGATCTGCTGGCGATCGACCGCCTGCTATTGCATGAACGCACGGGTGGGGTCGCGCTGAAATCCCTGAAAGAGAACGGGTTCAGCGTGCGCGATCCGTCGCGCGTCTATGCCATCATGGACCATATTGTGTCGTTTCGCGCGGGGCGGTCGCGCAATGAGGCCCGCAGTCCGGGCGGCGAGGCGTTTATTACAGAGACACGCGACATGGCGTCTGAGGCGGGCATCCATCTGATTGATACAGATCATGCCGGGCAGGGCATCGTCCATGTTGTGGCGCCGGAGCACGGCATTGTTCTGCCAGGCTTTTCGATTGTTTGCCCGGACAGCCATACATGCACGCTTGGCGCGCTGGGCGCCTTGGCCTGGGGGATTGGGTCGAGTGAAGCCGAACATGTCATGGTGACCGGCGTTCTTCGGGCGACCAAGCCAAAACAGATGCGGGTCATGATTGAGGGCGCGCTGCCGCCAGGCTGTACCGCTAAGGATATTTCCCTGTTTATGATCGCCAGACATAGCGCCGCCGGCGGCAAGAGATGCGCGATCGAATTTGCCGGGTCGACGGTCGACGCCTTGTCCGTCGAGGGCCGAATGACCCTGTGCAATATGGCGGTGGAGTTTGCGGCGCATTCTGCCGTGATCGCACCGGACGACAAGGTGCTCGACTATGTCGCGGCGCAGGGAGCGGGTCAGGCCAGGACGGATGAATTGACGGCCTATTGGCAAACGCTGCGCACTGATCCCGACGCGGCGTTCGATTTCGAGATCCGGATCGACGCGGCTGAGATCTCGCCCCAGATCAGCTGGGGCACAAGTCCCGAGGACAGCATTGCGATCGGGCAGCCTGTGCCGGACACGGCGCCGACGGGCGCCCTGGAATACATGGGATTGCAGCCTGGTCAGTCTCTGGGCGGCTTGAGAATTGATGGCGCGTTTATCGGGTCCTGCACCAATGGACGCCTGTCTGATCTGCAGCACGCGGCCGAAATCCTGCGTGGTCGAAGGGTGTCGGCGCATGTCCGCGCTGTCTGTGTGCCCGGGTCAAAAGCGGTCCGGATGGACGCCGAAGCCCTGGGCATCGACAAGATATTCCAAGAGGCCGGTTTTGAATGGGGTGAGCCAGGCTGCGCCATGTGTTTCTATGCGGGCGGTGAAACCTTCCCGCCGCAATCGCGCGTGGTCTCTTCGACCAATCGAAATTTTGAAGGTCGCCAGGGGCCGGGTGTGCGGACGCATATTACCAGTCCGGCTGTGGTCGCCGCCTGCGCGGTCGCGGGCGAAATCTGTGCGCCCGTCGACTTGCCAATTCTCGACAAGGTGGACGCGTGATGTCGGAGCCTCTTGTGCAGCATCAAGGCATAGCAGCCATTCTCCTGCGCGATAATGTCGATACCGATCAGATCATTCCGTCTCGGGAAATGAAGAGCGTCAGTCGCGATGGACTGGCTGATGGCCTGTTCGCGGGATGGCGCTACACGGCACCTGGGTCGCGCGTGCCCAATCCGGACTTTGTCCTGAACCAGCCCGAAAATCAGGATGCGACCATCCTGGTGGGCGGCGAGAATTTCGGCTGCGGCTCATCCCGCGAACATGCGGCCTGGGCCTTGAAGGAGTTTGGCTTCCGGGTGGTGATC
>JBCCZH010000281.1:0-4670 GCA_039188075.1 Pseudomonadota bacterium | reverse complement strand
TCGTCCGGCCGCGGGCGTATCGGTCGGCGTGATCTTACCGCGATAAAGAGGGAGTTCGGCATCGTGCAAGACAAGCGGTTCGCCCGACTCTCCCATCACGATGATGGCATCAGCGCGCGCCAGTCCATCCGTCACAGTCTCGCGCAAGGGGCCTTTTGGAATGACATAGCCATTGCCGAATCCGGCGCTGGCATCGACGACGATGATTGAAAGGTCCTTGGCCAGACCCGGATTCTGATGACCATCATCCATCAGGATGACCTCAACCCCGGCATCGCCCATGGCTTGACCGGCCGCGGCGCGATCAGCGCCGATCCAGGATTCACCAGAATGGGCCAGCATCAAGGGTTCGTCCCCGACATCGGCGGCGGTGTGGACTGCTGGATCAACCTGCAGCGGGCCTTTCAGGCGCCCTTTATACCCGCGGCTAAGGGTTGCGACCCGGACGCCATGCATGGCCTGGATCCGTTTGCGTAATCCGGCCACGACGGGGCTTTTTCCGACGCCGCCAGCGGTCAGATTTCCGATGCAAATAACGATGGCTGGAACTCGCAGCGACTCGGCTGCGCGGATCTTTCGGCGCGTGACTTCTCCATATCCCCAGGCCAGAGGCGTTAACAGGAAACGCAGCAAAGGCGCGGCTTCACGCGATTTGGGATCAACCTCGCGAGACCAGAAACGTGGTTCCCTCATGCGATCAGATCCGCGCGGGCCAGGATGGGATCCAGAGCATCAAGGGTACTCGACATCGGCCCGAGAGAGTCAGCTTTCAGGGTTGTCGCCATCTCGGCTGATACGGGTAGGGCAGGATAAGCGGCTACGAGTTCGTCGACATCATGGACGATCGAAAACCCCTGTAGGGGTAAGAGACGTTGAGACAGATCCTTGAAGTTGAAAATACTCGGCCCGGTGAGCACCGGCTTTCCGAGTTGCAACGCTTCCAGTGGATTATGTCCGCCAACGCCGGGCGCATGACCGCCACCTAGATAGACCGTGTCACACAAGCGATACCACAATCCCATTTCGCCCATCGTATCCGCGAGCAGGATCTCTGTCTCCTTGGTGATCGGATCACCTTCAGATCGGCGAGAAACAGCAGCTTTGGTCATGGACAAGAGCGTATCGATATTATCGCCGCGTTCCGGATGGCGCGGCGCCATGATGAGAAACGGGCGCGGGTCAAGTTTCATCCAGGCATCAATCACGATGGCTTCTTCACCAGCATGCGTGGACGCGGCCAGCAGGACCGGCTTCTCGCCGATAGCTTGCTTCAGTGTTTCAAGCTCGTCAGAGTCGACGGATGGGGCAGGGAGGGCCGATTTCAAATTGCCAGGACAGATGACCGGCTTGTCCGCCAATTCCGTCAGGCCAGTCTTGGTCTGTACATCGGCCGCGACCAGAAGATCGAAGCTCGAAAACACCTTTCGCGCCGTCTTGCGCCATCGCATCCAGCCGAGAATGCTTTTTTCCGTCATCCGCGCATTGATCAATGCTGCCGGAATGTTCCGGGCTTCGAGTTCAAGAGTCAGGTTCGGCCAGATTTCACCCTCGGCGATAATCGCGAGTGAAGGCGTCCAGTGGTCCAGAAAGCGGCGTGAGATTCCTCGGGAATCCGCGGGCGCCATTTGCTGCAGACACGTCACTGTTTTGAGAATGTCATCAGAGACAATCGCGTCCTGGACAAGTCGGGCCGCCGTCTGGGTCTGACAGGTGAACAACAAACTGGCGGAAAGGGTCTTGCCAGAGATCATCCGCCGCGCGAGTTCAAGGAGGATCTGGGATTCACCGACGCTTGCTGCGTGGAACCAGATCAAGCCACCATCCGGACGCTCGGGCAATTGCTGCGCCAATCGTTCCGGGATGCGTGCCGCATCTTCTTTTCCGGAGTTTGCGCGACGACGAAATATCGCGCCCAAGAAGGGCGCGATTAGGGTCGTCATCGTTTTATAAAGGAACAGTCCCAACGGCATTGCGTTTCTATAGACTGATTGTGGGCGTCAGGCCCAGTGTCAGTTTCAGCCAGCGATGGTGCTGATGAAGCTGCTATTTGGAACCGGAGCCATGGAATCCTGATTATCGTCAGAGTCTGGCGAAACCGAGAACCCCATCCATGCCAGGATGATGGCAACGGTAAACTTTTGAATGGCAACGAGCAGAGCGATCATAACTTACCCCTAAACTTATCGAATAACATTAAACCAGAATCGTCTTAACGAAAAGAGGCGAGGTTCGAATTAATTGCGTGAAACTGCGATTCTCTTCAAAAAAGGCTGGTACGGAGTGAAGTATGCAAATTGATCTGGAACACCTGCTCAATATGACTGGCGGCGACGTCAATCTGGCTGACGAGGTGCTGGATATCTTTCGGAACCAGGCCGAGACCTGGGGGCGTATGCTGGATCCTGAACTCAGCCAGACGGAATGGGCCGACGCAGCGCATGCCTTGAAAGGCGCTGCGCTGAGTATCGGCGCCAAACAATACGCAGACGCCTGTGCGGGCGTTGAAACCCTGGGAAGATCGAATGCGGACGTGTCGCGAATCGAAGCCGCGGCCGTTCTATCTGATCTGAAGGATGGTTTGGCTGAGACGATCGAAGCCTGTGCCCGGGCGAGCTATGAATTGTCCAAACCCGGCTTGAGACGGTCAAACGACTCAAACTCATAAGCAATGCAGCGATCAATCAGCGTGCGCCAAACCGGTTCGGCGATGGCGGCTGACAGCCCTTGCTTTTCAGCTTCAGCTTTGACCTTTGCCACGACGTCTTCGATCCGGGGACGGTCGAGCACGGATTTGCGCGTGCCCTTGATGCGCGCTGCGGCATCCATGAAAGACTGCCGCTCTACCAATAGCTCAACCAGCAGACGATCGATCCGATCGACTTCGTGTCGGACATCATCCATCGTTTCGGCAGTATCGCGCGAATGATACTTCGTCGAACGGTCTTTGATAGAATGTGGCATGGGCTCGACCCTCTGATTTCCTATCATATGTGGCGTGTGCCGAGATAAGGCGATGCGGTGAGGCGACGCGGGGCCCCTGTGCCCATGCAATAGGCCTTCCGACGGGGGGTCGAAAGGCCTTCTATGCAGTGATTGGGTTAGATCAGCGTTCGGTAAAGCTTGGCATGCGCGCCTGAATGCGGCTGCTGCGCGCGGCTTCGACTTCCGTGATCAGGGCCTGGACTTCAGGATCATTGATCAGTTCGGCCAGTTGGCCAATCGCTTTCAGCTCGCTTGCCGAGGCACTGCTCTGAACGCCGAACAGGCCAAGACCTGGTGTGACCTGCGGATAGGTCTGTACCCGAACGGTCACATCGTCTTCGATTTCGGCCAGGCTTCTCGCTTTGGCGATCGCTGCGGTCAGACCGCCCAATTCATCAACCAGGCCATTCTGAAGCGCGTCTTCGCCACTCCAGACTCGGCCGCGCGCCACTTCGTCCACTTCATCAAGCGTGAGGCCGCGGCCTTCGCTAACCAGCTGGGTAAAGCGGGCATAACCCCGTTCCAGCCAGGATCGGATCATTGACCGTTGCTCATCGGTAAACGCTTCGGTGGTGGTGAAGGCGCCGGTGAACGTGCCGCCAATCTTGATCGATTCAGCGTTCACGCCGATACGGGCCAGGCCTTCTTCAATGGCGAACTTGCCGCCAAAGATGCCGATCGATCCGGTAATTGTCGTGCGATTGGCCAAGATCCAGTCAGCACCCGTTGAAACATAATAGCCCCCGGAAGCTGCCACCGATGCCATGGATACGATGACCGGTTTTTGCTCTTCTTCCTGAATGCGTTCAATTGCGCGCCAGATCTGATCGGATGCGGTCGGAGAACCGCCTGGGCTATCAACACGGAACACGATGGCCTGAACATCTTCATCGCGGCCAGCTTCGAGAATCGCTGCCGCGATCGTGTCAGAGGCAAAACCGTTACCTTCTTGCAGCAGACTGCCACCCGCATCGCCGTTTACGATCGGGCCCTGGCCACCGACAATTGCAATGACCGGCGCATCAAACTTCGCCGATGGCACGGTATACGAATCGAGATCGATGGAGATCGCATCTTCACCTGCGCGTGCCAGCGCGGCGTCATGCGCATCTTCCGGCCAACCGAGATTGGTCACGAAATTGACCTCGACCAATTGCTCGGCACTGAGCGGGGTGGATTCAAGCACGGTCTGCGCTTCCGAGACAGAGATGCCGCGGTCAGTGGCAATGTCTGCAAGCGATACATTCCACAGCGACTCAGCCAGATCCGTCATCGCGAGACGATGCGGCTCGGTATAAGTTTCTTCTTCATATGTGTTCGGAGCGTTCTTGTACTCATACAGCGCCTCGAATTCCGGCGTGACCGAAATATTGTCGAACAGGCCCTTCATGAACAGGGTCTCGAGCGCCAGACCGCTGGCGATCAGATCACTGCCGGGCTGCATCCAGATTTCATCCGAGGGCGCAATCGCGCGATAGCTGGAGGGGCCACCGCCATAAGTGCCCTGACTGTGCGTGATGACAAACTTGCCTTCACCTTGCAGCTTTTTCAGTGCGTCACGATACTCTTCAGCGCGCGCCGATCCGATGCCAAACTCACTGCCTCGAATATAGACGCCCTTGACCTGGTCATCGGTCGCGGCTGCGTCGAGCTTGGTGATATAGTCGATGAAACCCGTGCCACTTCCG